>CACXFY010000208.1 GCA_902767005.1 uncultured Erysipelotrichaceae bacterium | reverse complement strand
TCTTTTAATAATAGATAATTTTTCTTACTTTTGATATAAACATGTTTTGGTTTGAATTCTTCTATTTGTTCGATTAACTTCTCAACATTATTTCCTGCTATTAAACTTCTTATTTCAAATAATCTTTTATTATTTCTTATTATATTAAGAGTACTTGTACCTATAGAACCTGTTGAGCCGAATATACTTACTCTTTTTTTCATTTTGTATTACCTCTTTGCCAGATTTTTATTATTATAATTAGTCATTTTGGTCTCCTCTTCAGTTTAATGCCTTTCTAAGAGCTTTTTCATCGGAAACAATATCTTTGCTACCTACTAAAACTTTTTGCCAGTATTCATTTTTAAGGAAATTACTTATAACCACTCTTTCTTTGATACGAGAACTATGAATAAAATAATTATTACCTAAATAGATTCCACAGTGTCCTGGATACTTATTAGTTTTTCTAGGTTGATCATCTTTTATTGATTGTTTGTGGAGAAAGATGATATCTCCTCTTTTAATTAAACTTAAATCTTTATGAAAGTCTTGTTCATTGTAAAGTGTTAAAGTACCATATTGACTAGTCATTATTTGAGTAGTTGTAGATACACCATATCCTTCACGATATATATCAATGTTTAGTAATTCATTGTATATATACCATACTAGACCTGCACAATCAAAGGAATCAGGTCCATGATCACCATGAATGTATTTTTTAGCATGTTGTAATAATGCTAATTCAATTATTTTTTCTCTAAGTTCTTCTTCATAATTAATATTTGCTTTAATCACTCGTTTCTTTTATTATGCTTTATATCGAAAATGACATATAGCAATTAAATTATATTCACTTGCATGTTTTTTTACGTGAATACTTCTATATTATAATCAATATTGTTTTGTTGTAAATATAATTGATAATTAGTTTATATATATTAATAAATAATATCACACATATTATGTTTTTTCTATTAGCTGAATATAAAAAAAGAATTAGTTTTTTCTAATTCTTTTTTACATTCTATGACCCATTTGTTCTTCTTCTGGAGCAGCTTCTTCAAGACTCTTATAGTGCTCTATAGCAGCTTGAAGAGCAGCTATTCTCTCTTCGATAGGGCTTGGAATACTTCCATCTATCCTTCCTACTCTTGAAGATGAACCGTATATTTCAGTTAAGCCTTCAATTGTCTCTTCTAGGACACTAACCGGAGTTGTTCCTTTTCTACAATGTAAAGCAATATCGTCGTTAAATAATGTTTCTCTTTCTACCTTTTTATCAACTTTTTCACCATTTTCACGGAAACCGACTATACGTCTTACAAGAACTCTATCCCTACCAACTAGGTATTGAGGTGATGACATTCCACTGGCGTTTTCAAAATCTATATCTTCTGGAACGACGTCAATGAATCCTCCACCTATTCCATATAAATCAGCAGCTGTCAATTCTTCATGAGCTGGAACATTATTTACTATTTTTAAGTATTCTAATACTGTCATTTTAATCACCACTCTCTTTCATTGTATCATTTACCTTATTTAAAGTAAATATTAAAGAGTTAGAAATACTTCTTATTTCTTGTTTTTTAAATCAATTTTAATTTCTGTTATTATATGACCTATATTACCTTCTCCAGCATATTTAGTCATATCAAAAAAGTCATCATTAATATCTAGCCATTCTAGTTTATTTATTTCTTCGATTAGTTTAACTTCTTTATTTAGAATGCCATAATAAACTTCTAATGACTTATTAAATGAAAGGTATTCGATGTTCATAAAATGTTTTAATTTTACATCATTTTTATCGATGTTAGTTTCTTCTTTTAATTCTCTATATGCTTCATTTAGAAAATCGTTTTCTTTTTCTATTTTTCCACCAACTAAATTATACATACCTATATATGGTTCTTTAGTTCTTTTACACATTAAAGTTTTAGTCATCTCTTTATTAAAAATAACAATTACATTATATTTTTTCATAGTTTTCTTCCTTTCTAAAACTGTAATGTATTTAGTATCAAGTGAATATCATAAATTATATATTGCTGTTAAATTGTATTCGTTTTCATGATTTTCTTCGGTATGTAATTCTCTTTTATATTTAATATCGTTATGTTCTAAACATAATTCTATAAAGCATAAGAAGATACCTATATCTATTTGATTATAATAAATAACTTTATCTTTAGGCATGATGCCTCTTTTACCTTCTTTTCTATATCTATATACTTTTATTTCTTTTTTACTTGCTTCAACTTTCCAAGGTTGGGTATTACAGGCACTTGGAGCGAATCTAACTATATTAGCTATATCTAAATACTTATCACCAGACCAGATTTCAGATAATTCTTTTCTTTTACTTTTATACATATCTTTTCTAAATTTATCAGGTGAATCTACTTTAGCTA
>CACXFY010000207.1 GCA_902767005.1 uncultured Erysipelotrichaceae bacterium | reverse complement strand
TTTTCACTTTGTATTTTTACATACTTATCATTATCAAAACCTTTCTTCATAAATCCTCCTATAACACACTAAAATAATTTTATCAAAAATTATAAAAAAAAAGAATAGAAAATCTATTCTTATACTAATTTACCCATAACTAATAAATTATAACGATAATATTTTTCATAATAGTTATTATCCATAGAACATGTTTGTAATATTAAGATCTTATCATTACTATTAACATTTACTCCTGTATTATATTCACTTCTACTCTTATACTTATTTAAGGCAATATCCCATTCATAATTACTATAAGAAATATTATGGAAATATGCTAACCCCTCATCTTCTTCAGAGTTAGCTGTAGATACATAAACAGAGAATATTAAATAATTATAAGTAACTCCATTATAATTAACAGTTATATATTTATTGTTATTATAAAAACCTGGATTGTTATGATAATTTTGTAACATTTGGAATGGTCCATTACCAGCCTTAGAACTATGAGCATAAATTATTGTTTCTTGTGTATTAAAATTAGTTCTAAAATCTATATAAGGTAATCCATTACCATCATAAACACCATTAATATTATGAGTTAAATAAAAGTGGCTACCATCATTATCTTTCATTAATGGTTTAGTAACTCCACCAACTCTAATACTATTACCATTAACATGATTAACTTTTTGTACATAGTTAGTATATTCAGTAGTAGTTAATAATTTAGCCTCAGTATTACTAGTATCACTACTTTTTACTTTTACTTCTTTAACTACTTCAACAATTGAATTACTATTATTAATTACATTTTTACCATAAACATTAGTATAACCAAACACACTAAATGCACTTATTGTTACAAACATAACAATAAACATTTTTATAAAATGCATTCTTATCTTATTCATAATACCCAACCCCCATTGGTATGCACATTATACCATAAATCGAACAAAATGTCAATTTATACAAGCTTCTTACTTCTTACTATTTCTTTCTTTAAAACCTTAGTTTT
This sequence comes from uncultured Erysipelotrichaceae bacterium, assembly GCA_902767005.1. Next base: position 2,602 of record CACXFY010000207.1, on the reverse strand, counting down.
ATCAAAAAAATCATCTAGTTTATCTTCTTCTCCACGTATTTTTTTACGTACATCAAATCTTTCTTCTTCATACTCTAAAAAAGATAATTTTCTCTTTTTAGATTCTTCTCTAAATAAATCTACTGTCTCTAACATATCTTCTATATCACTCTCACCAAGCATTAATTCGTAATATGGTTTGTATCTTAATTTACCACTATAAAAACCAGCACAAGATTCTAAAATAAACTCATTCTTAAATTGATATAAAATATCACTATTATATAAATCTATTCCATATATATTTCCATTACAATCAACCAAATTAATTACATGATTAGCAGCCTTATTCTTATGTGACTTAAAGAAAGTACTTCCTTGATAACAATATAATAATTTACTATTAAAATTCATCTTATCTAAAACATCTTTACTAAAAGAACTAATGTTTCTACAACATCCTACTCCCTCTATAACACTAACTCCAAACTTAGTCTTTATTTCATCTTCAGCTGTTCCACTCTTAAATTTAAAATTACTTGATAAATATCCATTTTCTATTAAATAACCTAAAGCAATCAAATAATCAAGTTCATTATCAAAACCAATATCTTTTAATAATTCTGTTACTTCATTTATAAATTCATCATAACAATCTAAAGTATTTTTATATTTAATTTTATCTCTTCTTACTTTTCTTAAATATAAACTACCAAGTTCTTCATACATTCTTAATACTTCATAATTATTAAGATATTCATCTTCATTATAAACACTTACCATATAATAGCCCCCAAATAACTAGATGTATATAATATATAAAAAAAAAGAAATAGTCAATTATTTCTTTTTCCTAACAGCCAAATATAAGAATGGTGTATCACATATCGCAATTATTATTTCTATTATAGAAGCAACAGATGCGATAGAGATAATAATACCAAAACTATAAATACCAGTAAATGCTAATAAACTAAAAACATAATTCTCTAAACAATTAGATACTATAGTCGCAATATTATTTCTTAACCATAATTTATTAGGTATTTTTTTCTTAATCTTTTGGAATAAATAAATATCAAACATATTACTAATAAAGTACATTACTATACTAGCAATACTAACTCTTAGATTAATTGAAAATAAAGTCTTCATAGCATCTTGTACTTGATCTACTCCACTTGGAATATAAAGAAGAGCAAGTTGCGTAATAATAATAAATACTATTTGTGAACAAACTCCCAAAACAATAGCTTTTCTACTATCCTTTACTCCATACTTTTCTACTAATATATCAGTCGCTAAAAAAGTACTGGCAAACAATATATTACCAAGAGCTGTAGTAAAACCTAATATATCAATACTCTTACATATTAAAATATTAGATATTACAGTAGCTATACTAATCCAAACAAATAATCCTTCTTTTTTAAAAAACTTTTCAATTAATACTACTAAACTAAATATAACAATTAAATTAATAATACCCAAAATAATATTCATACTTATCTCCTTCCCTTTTTTATACTAGGATGTGTAGGTTAACTAGTATATAATTTTTACCAAACAAAGTTTGATTTTAATTTTTCACCATTATCAATTAGAATATCTTCTCCAGTCATACTCTTATTAATAACAGAAACAAAATATACAAACTCTGCTATTTCTTCAGGACTACACCACTTATTTAATAATGTCTCATCAAGTACTTCTTTATATAACTTTTTATCTTCTAATATATGTTTATTAATATCAGTAATTACTCCACCTGGTGATATAGAATTAGAAGTAGCTCCATACTTACTAACTCTTAAAGCAACATTTTTCATATAAGTAACTACTCCACCTTTAGAAGCAGCATATTCTGGAAATTCTGATCCAGTTGATGCACTACTACTCGCAATAAAAACAATACTTTTTAATTTATCATTAATATACTTCTCTGTAACATTAATAGTTCCTTTTAAATTAATATCAATATCACTAATATTACAATTTTGTACACCAGCATTATTAATAATAATATTAATATCCTTAATATCTGGTAACTCTAAACATATATCTTGAATATAATGTATATAATTATCATTATCAATAGTAGCTTCTAATATATCAAAACCAATCACTTCATGCCCTTCATTCAAGAACTTATCAGCAATTGCTTTTCCTATACCTTTACTACTTCCAGTTACTAATACCTTCATAGTACCTCCCAAAGACAAAATAAATTATAACAAAAAATACTCATCAAATCAAATAAAAAGGATTATAGAACATCCATAAGATCTTCCATAATCTCTTTAGCAGCTTTCTTTCCTGCTTCCATTGCTAGTATAACAGTAGCTGCTCCTGTTACTGCATCCCCACCAGCATAAACATTTTTTAAACTTGTTTTAGTATTTTTAACATCTATTAAATCTCTATCAGTAAGTTTAATCTTACTGTTTTTTAATGCTCCATGATTAGGACTTGTTCCAAGTGCCATAACTACCATATCACATTTAACTTCATGTAAACTTTTCTCATCTTCTACAACACTTCGTCTTCCATCTTCTCCAGCTTCTCCAAGTACCATATTAACAACTTTCATACCTTTTACACTATTGTTTTCATCTACAAGTAT
>CACXFY010000206.1 GCA_902767005.1 uncultured Erysipelotrichaceae bacterium | reverse complement strand
TCTTATTCACATGAATACTATGTATATAACGATGATGATTTAAGTAATTATTGGTATATGGTAGGACCAACTTATGGAGTTCGTCCAGTAGTAACATTAAAAGCCAATACAAATTACACAGGAACAGGTACAACGACTGATCCATTTATAGTTAATTAAATTAAATAATATTTTGAATTTTAAAGATTTTATGTTATAATACAAACAGAAAGGAGTGGAGTAATCCACTCCCTTATTATTGGAGGGATTATGAAAGATAAAATAATTAATCTGATTGGAGATAGTCTTAATGAATTTAATGTAGTAATTGATAACGTATTTGTAGAAGAAATAGAATCTAGAAAAGTATTAAATATTGTACTAGATAGTGATGAAGTAATTGATTTAAATAAAGTTACTAAAGTAAGTAGAATAATTAATAAAAAGATAGATGAAGCAAATATATTAGATGAAGAAATAGAAGAAGTAGACATTTATTCAAAAGAAAAAGGAGATAATTAAGATGGCAAGAAAAAAGGTTGAAGAAAAAGAATTTAAAATGAATGGAGAAGAATTTAAATTAGCTTTAGATAATATTGTTGAAGAAAAACATATTGATCCAGAAGTAGTATATAATGCGATGGAAACTGCTCTTACTTCTGCATATAAAAAGAACTATAACTCTAAAACTAATGTAAAAGTAGTATTTGATAAGAACACTGGAGAAATAAAAGTATATTCATTCTTAACTGTAGTTCCAGATGATAAATTAACTAAAGAAGAATACGAGGAACAAAGATTTGAAGAGTATGCGAATAATGAAGATATAGATACTAAAGAAGAAGAGTTAGCTCAAGAAGAAGAATATGAAGAAGCAGTAAAACAAGCAGAAGAAGCGGGAATTGAACCTCCTAAGAAAGAAAAGAAAACAGCTAATTTCTTTAATGAAGAAACTGAAATAAAATTAAGTGAAGCTAAAAAGATTAATAAAGATTATGAAGTAGGAGATACTATTGATACTGAAATAACTCCAAAAGATTTTGGTCGGGTAGCTACTAGTACTGCTAAACAAGTAGTAATCCAAAAAATTAGAGAAGCAGAAAGATCTTCTATTATGGATGAATTTGGAGATAAACAAGATGAAATGTTAACAGGTACAGTAGTATTAGAAGATACTGATAATTACTTTATAGATTTAGGAAGAACTAATGGTATTTTACCAAAGAAAGATATAATACCAGGTGAAAAGATAGAAATGGGTTCTAAAATAAAAGTATATGTTACTAAAGTAGATAATAATGGAAGAAATTTAGTAGTACTTTTATCTAGAATACATTATGGATTTGTAAAAAGATTATTTGAACTTGAAATACCTGAAATAAATGATGGAACTATAATTATTTATAGTGTAGCTCGTGAAGCAGGGAGTAGAAGTAAAGTAGCAGTATACTCAACTAATCCAAATGTTGATCCTATAGGAGCATGTATTGGAGAAAAAGGATCTAGAATAGCTGGTATTATTAATGAATTACATGGTGAAAAACTAGATGTTGTAAGATATAGTGAAGATCCTGCTGAGTTTATTGAAAATGCATTATCTCCTGCAAAAGAATTAACAGTTGCTATTACTGATTTAACTAAGAAAGAAGCATTAGTTATAGCTGATGGAGATAACTTCTCTCTAGCAATAGGTAAAAAAGGACAAAATGTTAAATTAGCATCACGTCTTACATACTTCAAAATAGATATTAAAACAACTGAACAAGCTCGTGAAGCAGGTATTAACTTTAGATAGGTGATAATATGAAGAATAGAAGAATACCTTTAAGAACTTGTGTAGTAACTAAAGAGCAATTCCCTAAAAATGAATTATTAAGAGTAGTAAGAGATAACGAAGGAAATGTTTCAGTTGATGAAACAGGAAGAATGAATGGAAGAGGAGCTTATCTAAAGAAAGATATCGAAGTATTAGAGAAGGCAAGAAAAACAAAAGTATTAGAAAATCGTTTAGAATGTAAAATAGAGGATAGTGTGTATGATAAAATAAAAGAAATAATAGAAAAGTGAGGTGTATTTAATGAATATAAAAGATTATGCGAAAGATGTGAATAAAGAAGTAAGTGAAATATTATCTTTGTGTGATACTTTAGATATTAAATATGAAGATGAAGAATCAATCTTAACTGAAGATCAAATTATCGAATTAGATAATAATTTAACATACGAAGAAGAAGAATTAACTGAAGTAAATGAAGAAGATTTAGAAGAAGAAGTAGAAGATAAAGCAGAAGAATTAGCTCAAAATACTAAAATAGATTTAGATAATAATAAAAAAATAGAAAAAGTACAAAAGAAATCAGTTAATAAAGAAAATAAAGAAAAGTTTGTTAAAGAAAGAAAAAAATTATACAAACATCGTGAAAAATTACAAAGTAATGAAGTAGAAACAGATGATAGTGTAATTATATATAAAGAAGGAATGACTGTTAAAGATTTAGCAGAAGCTCTAGATGTAAATGTTACTGAATTAATTAAAAAATTAATGGGATTAGGAGTAATGGCTAATTTAAATGCAACAGTTGATTATGACACTTGTGAAGTTTTAATAGCTGATTATGATAAAACAATTAAAAGAGAAGAACAAACAGACATTTCTAATTTTGAAAATTTAGATATTGAAGATAAAGAAGAAGATTTAGAGTCTCGCCCTCCAGTAGTAACAATCATGGGTCATGTTGATCATGGTAAAACTACACTATTAGATTATATAAGAAATAGTGATGTTGTATCAGGAGAAGCAGGTGGAATAACTCAAGCAATAGGAGCTTATTCAATTAAATATAAAGATAAGAAAATAACATTTATTGATACACCAGGACATGCTGCTTTTACTGAAATGCGTGCTCGTGGAGCTCAAATAACTGATATTGTAATTATTATAGTAGCAGCAGATGATGGTATAATGCCTCAAACTAAAGAAGCAATAGATCATGCTAAAGCAGCTAATGTACCTATAATAGTTGCTATAAATAAAATAGATAAACCAGAAGCTAACATAGATAGAGTAATGACTGGATTAGTAGAAAATGGTCTAACTCCAGAAGAATGGGGTGGAGATATAATTGTAAATAAAATCTCTGCTAAGAAAGGTGATGGAGTACCAGAATTATTAGATAATATCTTATTAGTAAGTGAAATAAATGATTATAAAGCAAATCCAAAAAGATATGCTACAGGTACAGTAATTGAGTCTAAAAAAGATGATAAAGTAGGTTCAACTGCTACATTATTAATCCAAAATGGTACTCTAAGATTAGGTGATCCACTAGTAGTAGGTAATTTCTATGGTAAAGTAAGAACACTTAAAAATGATAGAGGAGAAAATATTACAGAAGCAACTCCATCAAAACCAGTAGAAGTTACAGGATTATCTGAAGTACCAGATGCAGGAGATAAATTTATGGCTTTTGAATCAGAAAAAGAAGCTAAAAATATCGCAACAGAACGTCAATTAAGAGCAAAAGAAGAAGATAAGAATTTAGCTGGAATTTCTTTAGAAGATTTATTTAGTCGTATTAAACAAGGTCAAAAAGAAATTAATGTTATCTTAAAAGCAGATGTTAATGGTTCTGTAGAAGCAGTAAAAAGTGCTTTAGAAAAAATAGATGTAGAAGGAGTAAAAGTTAATATTATTCGTTCAGCAGTAGGAGCTATTACAGAAAGTGACATTGTTCTAGCAAGCGCATCTAATGCAATTATAATTGGATTTAATGTAAGAGGTAGTGCTAAAACTATGGATGCTGCTAAGAGTTATGGAATAACTATTAAGAATTATGACATAATATATAAAGTAGTAGAAGATATGGAAAATGCTATGAAAGGTATGTTAGATCCAGAATATGAAGAAAAAGTAGTTGGAACTTTAGAAATAAGACAATTATTTAAATTCTCTAAAGTAGGTTTAATTGCAGGATGTCATGTTCTAACAGGATTAGTAAATATAAATGATAAAGCAAGAATAATAAGAGATGGCGTAGTTATTTATAATGGAGAAGTAAATACTCTACAACACGAAAAAGATCAAGTAAAAGAAGTTAAAAAAGATATGGATTGTGGTATTACTTTAAAGAATTGTCAAGATTATAAAGAAAATGATATTATCGAGGTTTATGAATTAGTAGAAGTGAAGAGGTAATATGAGAAAAACAATAAAAGAAGATTCAGAAAGATTATT
>CACXFY010000205.1 GCA_902767005.1 uncultured Erysipelotrichaceae bacterium | reverse complement strand
GAAAAGAACACCGTCTTTACCGTAACAAATACAGGTTATGGTCTTTCATTCAATATAGATGAAATACCAATTGTTGGAGTAAAAGCATCTGGAGTAAAAGCTATGAAATTAAAAGATGACTATTTAGTATCAGTAAATAACTTTGATTACACCAAAGATGAATTTATTTCAGTAATAACAAATAAATCAACAGGAAAACGTATAAGACTAAATGAATTTGAATTATCTACAAGATCTAGACGTGGTTTATTATTACTAAGAGAAGTAAAATCTAATCCATATCGTGTCTTAAAAACATTTATTGAAGATAATAGAGCTTATATAGGTTTAAAAAATGATGAGATTTCTACTATAAAAATTACTGAATTAAGTATAGCTGATCGTTATTCAACTGGTACTCAAATATCTAAACATAATATTAAAGATGCCTTTATAGTATCAACTCTAACTTCAAATAAAAGTAAAGAAGTAGAAGAAATAAAAGAAGAGATAGTAGAAGAACAAGTTCCTAAAAAAGAACAAATCTCACTACAAGAAATAGATGATCGTCTAATGACTATAGATGACTTTCTAAAATAGAAAAAGAAGATAACTAGTTATAGTTATCTTTTATGTTATAATAAAATAAGTGAAGTGATATTATGAATGAATTAATGAATAAAATAGATATATTAAAACAAGAATTAGATAATACTAAAGAAGTAAAAGATATTATAAGTATTAATAATGAAATAATAAAAGACAAAGAGTTATTATCAAATATAAAAAAGTATAATGAAACACACGATGAAAAAGTAAAAGAAAAGATATTATCTAATAAGTTATTTAAAGAGTATAAAGATAAAGAAATTGATTTAAATGTCTTAATATTAAGTATTAATAAAAGATTAAAAGAAATAAATAATAAAGGTAAGTGTAGTTTATGAAAATAATTAGTGGTATTTATAAAGGAAGAACTCTAGATGGTTATAATATATCTGGTACTCGACCTACTATGGATAGAGTAAAAGAAAGCTTATTTGCTATGATCCAAGATTATATTAAAGATAGTACTGTTCTAGATTTGTTTTCAGGAAGTGGTAATCTAGGAATAGAAGCCTTATCAAATGGAGCAAAAGTTGCCTACTTAGTAGATAATAATAATATTGCTATTAAAACAATAAATAGTAATATAAAGAAATTAAATATTGATAATGCTAAAGTATTAAAAGGAGATTATAAAAACATATTAAATAATATGAATACTAAATTTGATTTAATATTTCTAGATCCTCCATATGAAACTAATTATTTAGAAGAAAGTATAAAACTTATTATTGATAATGATCTGTTAAAAGAATCTGGTTTGATAATATGTGAAAGTAGTAGTTTAGATAAAATAATATATCCTAATAATTTCGAGGTTTACAAAGAAAAAAAATACGGCGATAAATATGTAGTAATATTAAAACATATTTGATATAATTAAGAAGAATAGACGGTGATTATATGAATAAAAATGGGTTTGCAATATCGACATTACTTTATGGTATATCATTAATGGGAGTAATGATTGTCATATTAATGATGAGCATAATGGCAACTAATCGTAAAAACACATCTACTATGGTAAAAGATATTGAAGAAGAATTAAATAGACTTAGCTTAACTAATACAACAATTAACACAACAGGTAAAGATAAAGCTTTTGTTGTACCTGAAAAAGGTCAAGGATGGTATAAAATACAACTTTGGGGAGCATCTGGAACAGGAGGATATGGATCTTATACCTCAGGAATTATATATTTAGATGCAGGTCAAAATTTATTTTTTGATGTGGGCGTAAAAAATGGAGCTGGTGCTGATACAAATACAGTAGCATATATAACAGATGATTCTAATACTGATAAAAATGGTAAAACAATTAAGAACTTTACATATATAATGCGTGCTATGGGAAATAATGGAGCTGGACCAGATCAAAGTGGTACAGCTGTCACAACTGGTAATGCCATAGCTGGATATCCTGGAGTTAGACTATATAAACCTGGTAGTGCCGAATATACTTTAGGAAACCTATATTTTGAATACAAACATTTTAAAGTTGAAAATGACACAAAATCATTTGAAGGGGATCCAAAATATTATGCATTTTTAGATCCATACATGGTATCAAATGTACGAAATGGTGATGGTAAAACAAAAATAGAAAAAATATCATCAAATGATAAAGCCCATCCACCAATATCATTATCATCAAAAGCAACTTTCTCAAGTGTATCAGTAAAGCAATCAATTTCAGGAATTAATGAAGTACAAGCATTAACATATAATACTAGTAATGGCCAAGTAACTAATGGTATAAACTCTCCAACAGACGCTGACGCTAAAAAAGCATATGATTTAAATATATCAACACAGTCAACTTTAGGTAGTGGAACAACTAAATCATATGGTTGCCCAAGTAAAGCGTATTATGGAGTAGGTATTCATCATACTAATAAAGCAAGCAATACCATGGAGATTAAAATAGGAGATAAAACTATAAAAACTAGTGGTACTGAACCAGCTTATGGTGTATATATAAGTTTAGCTAAAGCCTCAGCATTTGGTTTCTTAGCAGGAGATTTTGCAACATCGGCAGATTATTGGATTAGTCCAGCTTCATCTCCAGCATATCTACTTACTAGTTCATCTACTAATGTAAAAACAGCCTTAATAGATGATGGACAAAATCAAAAGTGGCACATTGAAAAAGTAAAAGACAAGAATTATTATAAAATTATTGAAACATCTAAGAATCATGCTTTAAGAATAGACGAAGTAGATGAATATGGTGCTGAAACCACAGCTCATGCTGAAGCAAACTCAAAATTAAGTACTGATGCTGCATTCCATGAACCAGATGGACTATTAGAAGAAAGATGGACATTAGAATTAGATGATAATGATAAAAGATATTTCACAATAAAGAGCACTTCAACAACAACTAGAGGAAATAGCGCCTTATATCTTGGTATAGATTCTAATAATCTAGTTGTTAAGACTTCAAAAACAAAATTTTTCTTAAGAAATCAATCATATTAGTAGTCATATTTGACTACTAATTTTTTTTATAAAAAAAGTTTAGCACTAAAACTTGACAAGTGCTAAAAATAGTCATACAATACTATTAGCACTATGAAAGAAAAAGTGCTAGGAGGTTGATGTTATGTTGACTGAAAGACAAAACAAAATCCTAAAAGAAATAGTAGAAAGATATATAAAAGAACCAACACCAGTTGGATCTAAAACATTATCTAAAAAACTAAAATGTTCATCAGCAACTATTCGTAATGAAATGATGAATCTAGAAGAATTAGGATTATTAGAAAAGACACATACATCTTCAGGTAGAATTCCCAGTGAAGCTGGCTACAGGTACTATGTAGACAACCTAATGGAGTTAAAGAAAATGAATGCCGAAGATATGTTAAAATTACAAGTAGTCTTTAAGAATCAACAACTAGCTCTATCAGATGTAATTACTAAATCATTACAAGTTATATCTGATATGATGAATTATACTACTGTAGTACTTGGTAGTACTTCTCATGAGAATCTTCTTAAACAAATAGAAGTAATTCCGATTGATGATGAAAGTATGATTGTAATAATAGTAACTGATAAAGGACATGTTGAACATAAGAATATGAAATTACAAGATGTATCATTAGATGAAGTCCAAAAGACAGTTAGCTTGATTAATAACTTAATCTCAGGAACTCCAATTGATGAAGTAAGTAATAAATTAGAGTTCGAAATAAAACCAATAATTGGTAATTATGTAAAACAGCATGAACAACTATATAATGCTTTCTATCATGTCTTTAATGACTTTACTACTGATGCTGTTAACGTGGTTGGAAGAAACAAAATGTTAGAGCAACCTGAATTCTCTTCTAATATTGATAAGATTAAAAAAGTCTTTAATAAACTAGAAGATAAAGATTTGCTTAAAGGTATTGAAGAAGATGAAGATAACAATATTAAAGTTTATATTGGTAATGAGAATAATATAGATAGTGACGTAACAGTAATTAAAACTAAATTTAAAAGTGGTAATGAAGAAGGTACTATTGCTATCATAGGTCCAAAGAGAATGGAATATGATCGAGTAGTTGGAATGTTAGAATACATGAAAGAAAATATAGAAAGGTAGATGCTTGTGCCAAGAAAGAAAAAAGAGAATGTAGAAGAACCAGAATTATTAGAGGAAACTAAAGAGTTAGAACAAGATACTAAAATTAATAATGAAATGCTAAAACTAGAAGAAGAAATTAACTCTTTAACAGAAGAAAATAAAAAACTTAATGCCGAAAATGATCAGTTTAAAATAGACAAAGAAGAACTTGTAAACAAAGTTAAATTAGCTCAAGCTGAACTAATAAATTATCGTAAGCGTAAAGATGAAGAAACAGCAAGCATATTAAAATATGCTAACGAAGATATTATTAAAGAACTAATAAACGTCAAAGATAATTTTGAAAGAGCAATTCAAGTAAAAGAAGATGCCTTAACTGATGAATTAAATAAGTTTTTATCTGGTTTTAAATTAATGTATGATGAATTAAGTAATATTCTAGTAAAATATGGAGTGGAAGAAATTAATAGAGTAGGACAAATATTTGATCCAAAAGAAGAACAAGCTCTACTTACTGATTCACTTCCAGATCATGAAGATGAAGAAGTACTAGAAGTATTACTAAAAGGATATAAATTAAAAGACCGAGTTATTAGACCGGCATCTGTAAAAATAAATCAAAAGTAGAAAAGGAGAGATAAATTATGAGTAAAATAATAGGTATAGATTTAGGAACTACTAATTCATGTGCAGCAGTACTTGAAGCAGGAGCTCCAAAAGTAATCCCAAATCCTGAGGGAGGAAGAACAACACCATCTGTTGTAGCTTTCAAAAAAGGAGAAAGAATAGTAGGAGAAGCTGCAAAGCGTCAAGCTTTAACTAATCCTAATACAGTATCATCAATTAAGAGATTGATGGGGTCAAGTAAAAAAGTAGAATTAGAAGGAAAGAAGTATACTCCAGAAGAAGTATCAGCAATGATCTTATCTTATATTAAAGATTATGCTGAAAGCTATTTAGGAGAAAAAGTAGAAAAAGCAGTTATTACTGTTCCTGCTTACTTTAATGATAGTCAAAGACAAGCAACAAAGAATGCTGGTAAAATTGCTGGTTTAGAAGTAGAAAGAATTATTAATGAACCAACAGCAGCAGCTCTTAGTTATGGTCTAGAAAAAGAAGATGGTCAAACAATTTTAGTATACGACTTAGGTGGTGGAACATTCGATGTTTCAATACTAGAATTAGGAGACGGAGTATTTGAAGTTAAGTCTACAAATGGTAATAATAAACTAGGTGGAGATGACTTCGATAATAGAATAATTGATTATATTGTAGAAGAATTTGAAAAAGAAAATGGTATTGATCTACGTGATGATAAAATGGCAATGCAAAGATTAAAAGAAGTTGCTGAAAAAGCTAAAAAAGATTTATCAGGAGTTTTAACTACTCAAATATCAGCACCATTTATCGCTAAAAACGATGATGGAGAACCACTACATGTAGATATGGAATTAACTAGAGCTAAATTTGAAGACTTAATTGGAGATTTAGTAGAATCTACTCTAGATCCAGTAAAGAAAGCATTAAAAGATGCTAAAATGACTAAAAAGGATATAGATAAAGTAATCTTTGTTGGTGGATCTACTCGTATTCCAATGGTATATGATTTAATATCTAAAGAATTAGGTCAAGACCCATCAAAAGAAGTTAATCCAGATGAAGTAGTTGCTATGGGAGCTGCTATTCAAGGTGGAGTATTAACTGGAGATGTAAATGATATTGTCTTACTAGATGTAACACCATTATCTTTAGGAATTGAAACATTAGGAGGAGTAATGACTACATTAATTCCAAGAAATACTACAATTCCAGCATCTAAATCAGAAATATTCTCAACAGCAGCTGACAATCAACCTGCCGTAGATGTACACGTATTACAAGGTGAAAGACCAATGGCAGGCGATAACAAGACATTAGGAAGATTCCAATTAAATAATATTCCACCAGCACCACGTGGAGTACCACAAATCGAAGTAAAATTTGATATTGATGCTAACGGAATAGTTAATGTTACAGCAAAAGATCTTGGAACTAATAAAGAACAATCAATTACTATTACATCAAGTACAAACTTAACAGATGATGAAATTGAAAAGATGCGTAAAGAAGCTGAAGCTAATAAAGAAGAAGATGAAAAACGTAAAGAAGAGGCTGAAGTTAAAAATGAAGCAGAACAATTAGTATTCCAAACTGAAAAAGCACTTAAAGATTTAGGTGATAAAGTAGATAAAAAAGAGAAAAAAGAAGCAGAAGATTTAATGAAAGAATTAAAAGATGCTATAAGTGATGGAGACATAGATGACATCAAAGAAAAGAAAGAAAAATTACAAGAAAAGACTATGGCTTTAGCAACAAAAGTATATGAAGAAGCAGCAAAGACTAGACAAGCAGAAGAACAAGACGAAGAAAAAGAAGAGAAAAAAGATAAGAAAAAGAAAAAAGATGACGATGTAGAAGAAGCTGACATCGAAGAAGATTAATAATTAAGTAGTCTCATTGACTACTTAATTTGAGTAAGGAGTGGTTAAATGGCATCAAAAAGAGATTATTATGAGGTATTAGGTGTAGACAAAAATGCTTCAGACGATGAAATAAAAAGTGCCTTTCGTAAACTTGCTAAAAAATATCATCCAGATTTAAATAAAGATAATCCAGAAGCAGCTGAAAAGTTTAAAGAAATAGGTGAGGCATATACTGTCTTATCTGATCCAAATAAAAAGCAAGCTTATGATCAATTTGGTCACGCTGGAGTATCAGGAGCTGCTGGTGGAGCAGGAGGCTTCGGAGGATTTGATGCCTCAAGCTTCGATTTTGGTGATATTTTTGATTCAATCTTTGGTGGAGGCTTTAGTGATAGTGGATTCGGTGGTTTCTCATCATTTGGTGGCTCTCAACGAGGAAATAGACAAACTCGTGGAAGCGATGTCTTAATACAAATGCAATTAGAATTTGCTGAAGCCGTATATGGATGTGAAAAGAAATTTACTTTAGATGTTACAGAAGAATGTGATTCTTGTGATGGAGAAGGCGGACATGATGCAAAAACTTGTTCAACATGTCATGGAGCAGGAACAATAACTTCTCAACAACAAACAATACTTGGATCCTTCTTATCAAAAACAACTTGTCCAGATTGTCATGGAAAAGGAAAAACATTTAAGAAAAAATGTAGTGACTGTAATGGAACAGGTAAAGTAACAAAGAAAAAGAAATTGACTATTAATATTCCAGCTGGTATTCAAACTGGTGATAGACAAAGAGTAAGTGGTAAAGGTTCACCTGGAAGTAATGGTGGTCCAAACGGAGACTTATATATTGAATTTATCGTAGATGAACACGAATACTTTGTTCGTGATAATGATGATATCTACCTAGAAGTACCAATCACATTAACAGAAGCTATATTAGGTACTAAAAAAGAAATACCTACATTATATGGTAATGTTAAATTAAGTGTTTCTGCCGGAACTAATAGTGGTGATAAACAACGTATCAAAGGTAAAGGAATAGATAATAGTTTTAGAAGACATAAAGGTGATATGTATGTAATCTTTAAAGTATATACACCAAAGAAATTATCACGTGAACAAAAACAATTAATTGAACAATTATCTAAAACAGATTTAGAAACTAAAGAAATAGAAGAATTTGAAGATTTTACAAAAAATAATAAATAGAAGAAATAATTCTTCTATTTTTTTTATAAATAGTTTATAATTATAATAGAGGTGGCTTGTATGAGTAAGAAACTAAAGAAAAAAGAGGTAATTAATAGTTCTAAATTAATGATAGCAGCTGGAATAGTAGTTGCTGCACTATTATTGGGCTGGTTTATAGGAACAAGAGTAATAAATACTAGTACAGATGATAATACTAAACCATCTATTGAAAATGGAGTAGTACATGATGCACCATCAAGAAGATAATTATCTTCTTTTTTTCTTGCTAAAAAATACTAATAAATAATATAATATTTTTAAAGGTCAAAGGAGGAATAGAATGAGTAAATTTAATTTAGATAGGTTCAATCTAGCTAAAATAAAACTTGGAGAACAACCAATAAAATTAAAAAAGACAACATATCCAAAGCCTAAAGTAAAAAACGGAAGGTTAGTAGATAAATCAGGTAATTCAATAGGTACTAAAGGAGATATGTATACTAAAGTAATAATGGATTACATATTACAAGAAGGATGTTTAGATCATAACCCAAGACCTAAATATAAAGATGTATATAAAGGTGCTAGTTATGATGAAGAAATGAGAACGATAACGACAAAAGAAAGAAAAAAAATAACAGTAGGAGAAAATGAAGAGGTAGTAGTAAAAGAAGGCCTAGTAGAACACTGGATACCAGCACATACTATTAGTGTAAATAACGGAGTAGAATGTAGCTACGACTTATCAAGAGGTGAAAGTCCAATGATTACTCTTCGTCCAATTGCAACCAAAGCTAGTTGTGCCGAAATACTTTGGATATATCAGCAACAATCAAGTGACTTAGTATTATTTGATGAATTGCTAGGTAGATGTACTTGGGATGAAGACCACAAAATTAATAACTGGTGGGAAGAATGGGCAGTAAGAAATAAAGACGGTTCATATAAACTAAATGAAGATGGTCATCCATCAATTTTCCATTGTTATGGAGGAACTACTGGTCCAAGAAATATGATAAGAAAAGAAGTAATTAATGTTATTAAAGGAAACATTGAAGAAGGAATAAAACCAAATCCAGATAGTAGAAGATTAATAACTTGCTTATGGCAAACAGATGATTTTGAAAAAGATCATGGTTTAAAACCTTGTGCTTTCCTTACAATATGGAATGTAAGACATGATTGGGATGGAGAAGACTATCTTGATATGACTATGGTCCAAAGATCAAGTGACTTTGCTACTGCTGGATGTATAAATCAAGTACAATATGCCGAATTATTGTTAATGGTTGCTAAAGAAGTTGGTATGAAACCAGGAGTATTTACTTGGAGACCAGTAAATGTTCAATTATATGATAGACACCTAGATCAAGCTATTGAAATGTTAAGAAGAGAACCGGTAAGTGATATTGATGCCACTATTAAATTAAATGAAAAAGTAAATAGCTTTGATGAAATGACATCTAGTGATTTAAAGATATTAGATAAGGATGCCATTCAAAAAATAAAAACAAAAAATCCACAATTATCATTCCCGTTAGGTATATAATATGAAAAATATTACTATGATTGCCGCAATAGGTAAGAATAATGAACTAGG
>CACXFY010000204.1 GCA_902767005.1 uncultured Erysipelotrichaceae bacterium | reverse complement strand
CCTTTTCCATCACCAATATATTTATCAGTATAAGTTAAGAACTTATTAGCAGATAATACTTCTTCAATTTCACTAACCTTTTGATGTTCATAATTACCCATAACAGCAATATTTACTTCTTTTAAATGTTCTACTACTTCTTCTACTACTATTTTACTATCATATTGAATAGCTTCATCTATTCCTTCTCTTAACTTTTCTTCATCTTCACATACACTAATACCTACAGATGAACCTGTTGTTGCTGGTTTAACAATAACTGGATATTTTAATTTACTAATATTTTTAATTACCTCATCACTATCTTGTTTATAGTCAACATCATAAAACCATACGTATTTAGTCATTGGTATATCTACACTCTTTAATATATCTTTCATGAATGCCTTATCTTGACCAACAACAGCTCCATAAACATTAGGTCCTACAAATGGTATACCAATAGTTTGTAAATAACCTTGTAATACACCATCTTCAACATTAGTACCATGTACAATTGGAAAAGCAATATCTATTTCTTTTACAATTCTTTTAAAGAATCCTTTACTTTGTAATACATAGCTACCATCTTTATAGTATAAAACTACATTTTTTCCATAACTCTTTATTAAATTTAAATCTTGATATACTTCAATATCTTTTAACATATCTCCTGTATACCATTCTCTATCTTTAGTAATATATATAGGTACTATTTCATACTTCTCTTGATCCATCTTATTCATAGCTTGCATAGCAGAAATAATACTTACTTCATGTTCTACTGTTTCCCCACCAAAAATAACTCCTACTTTAATTTTCATACCTTCATCTCCTATTCATTATATGTATCTGGTAAATCATTTTCAAACAATGCATATACATCTTCTTTTCCTGTTAAAGTATCTATAAAAGGATAAGCACTTCTAACGTCATTTAATACCACTATTTTTTCTTTATCAAATCCCGATGTAAGTAACCCTTCTCTAATTGGTTTAGTCCTCTTCTCACCAATTAAAACAACATAATCAGCTACTTCACTTATTTGTTCACCAAACGTTTTATTATATTCATATTCTTTATTACCTAATTCTATCATACCTGGTGTTACTACTACTTTTATACCATCCATCATACGAAGTACTTCCATCGCTCGTTTAGCTCCTTCTGGATTTGAATTATAAGCGTCATCTATCATATAGAAATTACCTATTTTTTTTAGTTCCAGTCTATGTTCTACCGTTCTAACACCTTTAACAGCTTGAATCAAATCTTCTACATCAATTCCAAATTCTTTTCCACAAGCAACTGCCTCTAATATATTAGATACATTATGTTTACCTAATAATTTAGTAACAAAATGATACTTTTTATTATCACCTTTAAATACAACATCAAACTCTGTTCCTTTAGAAGAACACTTAATGTTTTCACCTAAAACATCTACATCTTTATTATCTATACCAACCCAAATAGTTTTAACATTATTCTTTAACTTATATGATATCTGTAATGGATCATCACCATTTAATATCGCAAAACCATCACTTGGTAAAGACTCAATAAGTTCAAATTTACCTTTTTGAATATTTTCTTGACTACCAAAACTTTCTAAATGTGCTGTACCAATCTTAGTTAAAATACCATATTTAGGTTTTATTAATTTACAAAGTCCAGCAATTTCCCCTTTAACATATGCCCCCATCTCAGCAATAAATACATCTGTAAACTTATCCATATAATTATTAACAGTCATTATTAATCCATTATAAGTATTTAAATTTCTAGGAGTTGGTAATGCACTATATTTAATATTTAATATATCACTTAATATATTTTTACTACTAGTCTTGCCATAACTACCAGTAATACCAATTATTTTTAAATTATTCATAGAAGCCAATTTTCTTTGTGCTTTATTCTTATAGTAATGATATACACATCTCTCTATTGGATAATTAATAATACATCCTAAGAATACTACCAAACTATTTAAATAAATCATAATTGATTCAACTAATAAACCAATGAATACACTCTTTAAATTAGTAATATTCAAAGAAATAAAACATAGAGGTAATAAATACAATACTGTTATAGTAAATATCATTCTCTTAATTCTTGGTGTTACTACTAATGGTTTCTTATTCTGATCATTCTTAATTCTTCTATACCAATTAATAGCCTCTATAAAAGTTATTATTGCCATTACTATAATAGCAATAAAAATCATTTTTTCTAAATCAAATAATACAAATATACCTATCAAAGAAATAAGTACAAGCAATAAGTCTAATCCTAAAAACTGATTATAGTTCTTAAATACCCATTTCAAATATCTATTATTTTCATTATATAAGTTTTGTTGTAACATATGTAAACTTCTCTTAGTTTTAAAATATAGAAGTAAACAATAAGCTAGTATTAAAATAATAAGATATGTGTATAACATAAATACCTCCTATAAAAAATTATTAAGAATAGTAACAACTCTACCAAGATTCTCTAAATAAGCATAATGACTACCTGGTATAACAATAAGAGCTGCATCAATCATAATTTTCTCTAACTGTCTTGCATCATTAAGTGGTGCCTCAGTATCTCTATCTCCCCATATTAATAGTGTTGGCTCTTCAATATTTCTAGCATAACTAGATAAATCTTCATTAACAGTATTAACAAGTATTTTTCTCATTAAAGGACTAGCCGCTTTATAGTCTCGACTACCAATATACTTCTTCATATATTCACCAAAGCTATTAAGACCTGGTAATTGTTTAAGTTTCTTTAAAACAACCACATACAAAGGTAATTTCTCTTGTATACGAATACAAGGACTACCAAATAATATAAGTTTTTCTATTGGATTATTAGCACTATATCTAATCGCTACTCTTCCTCCAAAAGAATGTCCCATAATTACTGGTTTTTTTATATCTAATTTTTTAATAAATTCTTCTAACATCAATGCATAATCGCTAATAGTCCAATCATAATCCGGTTCATTACTTTTACCAAATCCTGGAAAGTCTAAAATAGTAATTCTAAATCTATCACAAAAATTATCTCCAATAGGTTTCATCATCTCAATGTTCTGACCCCATCCATGTAATAATACTATATCTTTTCCTTCTCCATATTGGATATAATTAACATCTACGTTTTTTACTTTAATTCGCATTATATCACTCCAATTAAATTATATCACACTACTATTTTCATAGAAATATAAAGAAATTAATGGTGTAAAAAAATGTAAAAAAAATAGAAGATAATCTTCTATTTCTCTTTTTCTATATGCTCAAAGTAATAATTACCAATAGAATCCTTAGTAAATCTAAATCTATAATTATCTAACTTATCTCCATACTTTTTAAAAATTTTCTTCTCATCGACACCTTTTTCATTAATATTCATAGTACCAACTTTATCTTTTTTATCTATATTTTTATAAATATCTACCTTAGTAATATCAGTACCACTATTATTAGATACATATTCCAAATAAAACATTTTTCTAACTACTTCTACACTATTATTAGTAGCCATAGAAGAAACATTCATCAAATGTATCTCTGGAAAGAATACTCCACCAACACCAGGAGAACTAAACTCATAAGAGTCACTCTCTTCATTATAATTAAATTGAAATACTCTACCAGCATCAAATGACATAGGTTGATACTTTAAATAATCCCCAAATATCTTATGGAAATTTTCTTTTACTACAGAAGACTCTATATTAATATACTCTCCATCATGTCTTAATTCTTTATATAAAGATACATATAAAGCTGCTTTAATATCAAAATCTTTTGTATCCAAACTATCACTGTTATATAAATAACCAAAATAATTGGAATAAGAATCATTAAAAGCAATATCAAATAATTTTAAATCTTCACCTATTTGATAAAAACCATCTAGATTAAAATTAATATTTTTAATCTTTTTATCTTTATCTACTTTATTCTGTTTACTTATATTATTAGAAATAAGTATACCTATTAAACAAGCAATTACTATAATTAAAACAAAGATAACTATATTTCTTTTATCTTTCATAGAATTCACCTCTATCAAAAAAATAATATCAAATTAGTTATAAAAAAACAATATCACTAAATGACATTGTTTAATATTTTGATCTTTTTTAGTAAATATACACTCAATATCGATAATAATAAAATTATCATAGAGAATAATGGAATACCTATAAATGAATTTAATGAACTATAAGTAAATACTTCTTTAGAAATATCTAAGAATACACCATGTAATAAATAGATTCCCAAACTAAGTGTTGAGAAAGATAACCATATCTTATTTAATTTCTTTGGTAAATAATTAAATACTAATACAAAACAAGAACATGATGCCACAACAAGTAGTGGATTACGATATGCAAAGTAAACATTATAGAACATATTCTTATCTACAGAAATATTGTAACTCAATATAATATCAAGTACTAAACAACCAATCGTAATTATTACTAATGGGAATGTTATCTTATCAATATTTCTATCTTTAAATAAATCATATAATATTCTTCCTATATAGAAATAACCAATAAAACAGAATATTGAAAAATAAGAAGCTATAGATGGTATAAAGATACTTAACAAGCATAAGAACAACCATATACAAATAAAGATAGCGTTAATAATTTTACTTTGCTTATTAATCATAATTCCTAAAAGTGGTTGAAATGCATATACAACTACTAATGTATATAAGAACCATAAATGATTTCTAAAAGGTTCAAATAACAATCTATAGAAATGATCATATTTAATTCCTAAATAGAAGTACTCCCATATTAAATAGAATATATCCCATACTACTATTAAAATAATAATCTTTAAAATACGATCCCAATATTTTTTATCAAACTTTCTAGTCGCAAGTAATGCTCCACTTATCATAAAGAATATTGGTACACATACTCTCGCTAATACATTAAATACTACTCCCCCTAAAAAGGAAGAATTAGAAATAGAACCATACTCATTACAATAAACATTTGCTACATGAATAATGACAACTAATGACATTGATAATGTTCGTAATAAATCAAAGCGTAAATCTCTTTTCATCAAATCACCATTATTATTATAACAAAAAAAAGAAAAAGAAAACAACCACCTCATAGTTGTTTTCTAAGCATACCATACATCTTCAAAGAAATTTTCGGAATCATATAGATTTCCATCTCCATCTTCAATTTGTAAATGAAGATGTGGTCCTGTTGAAACTCCTTCGTTTCCAGATAAAGCTACTACATCTCCTGCATTAACTCTATCCCCTTCCTTAAAGAAATCATATTTTGAAACATGTCCATATGTAACAATTTTTCCATCATCTTGTTGGATTTGTACCCATTGTCCATAACCTTGAGCTTGTCCAGCATGTAAAACTGTTCCTGATGACAATGAATGTATTTCTGTTCCAACTGGAACCCCAATATCTGTACCTTTATGGTTAGAAGATGCTCCAGCTGTAGGTGCATCACGTAATCCAACATGAGAAGTAATTGGTGCATCAACACCTTTAGCAAATGGAAATACATAACCAGAGTTTGAAACAATTAAGTCTCCAGATACATTAGCAGCTGTTACGCCAGCAACGCCACCAGGAGCACTACCAGATAATGAAGTAGCACTTAATTTAGTTGAAGATGCCGCAGTAAGAGATGCTTTTATTTGTTCAGCAAACCCTTCTTTAGCAGTCTTGTATTCAGTAACTTTACCTTCCCAAGTTGATTG
>CACXFY010000203.1 GCA_902767005.1 uncultured Erysipelotrichaceae bacterium | reverse complement strand
TTATTTTTCAACAATTTCACGTAATTCATAATAAAGTATTTCCTGCTTTTCTTCATCTTTCTCTTCTTTTATTTTTTCACAAAGATCCATTATTTCTTTTTTTTCTTTTGCATCAATATCTAAATAATCAATTCTATCTTCATATTCTTCCACTATCTCTAATATGTTAGAATCATCTTCTTCATATTTACTAATAGCTTGTAAAATACCCGTTCTTTCTAATTCTTCATCATCCATTTTATCTACCTCAATTCAAATTCTAAACTTCCAGATCCATTACTACAAGTAACATGACATATACTACCATTAATAATTGTCATCTTTGGATATATATGTCCTATATCTGCATTAAATATAATTGGAACATCAAATGCTTCACGTAATGCTTCTTGATACGTCATTGCGTATTCTGTTGAAAAACATACTCGTCCTACTACTATCCCTTTTAAATATTTAAACCATCCAGCCTCTCTCATTTGAAGCATTGTTAAATAAAACTCTGTAGCTTCTGTACTAAATATATCAAAGTAAAAGATTATTCCATCATCTTTATACTTTTCAATAAACTCACTAGTTTTATCAAATCTAGTACCGAGTAAATTACGTAAACATTCAAAACATCCACCTATCATTCTTCCAGTAATATCTACATCTCCATTTAAACTTTCCCAATAGACTTCTTTATCTAAATAGAAGTTATTATTTACTCTTAAATTTCTATTAGATTCATACATTGGATAACTATCTTGTTTAGTTATATTACCCATCATATAATCAATACTAATTTTTTGTGGAATAGATAATTCATCTTGTCCATAACTATGAGCATTATATCCATATAATGTTGCAATATCACATGCTGTAGTAATTAAATATAAAATACTAGTTGGATCACTTGCTCCCATATACCATTTAGGATTATTTCTAATATTATTTAAATTAACATATGGAAGTATTTCATATAAGAAATCCCCACCACAAGCACACATAACCATATCGATATCTTTATCTAATACTAACTTATCTAATTCATTAGCTCTTGTTACTCCATCTGCTGGTCTTGCGCCTTGGTTTCTAACACTAGCTGTTTCTACTACTTTAAAATAGTTTTCTAAATTACTAATACTTTTCTTATATTCATCTAATTCATCACCAACTCCAGCTGATAATGCTACTACACCAAGTGTTGATTCCTTATCTAAAAACTTAGGATACTTCAATTTACTTTTCCCTTGATAACACTGCTTACTATAGCGAATATAACAATCATGATAATACCAACAACTAATAATACTCCACCACTAATTAATAGACTAACAGTTCTAATAGCCTGAGTCTTCAATAAAACACTTATTACTGAACTAACAAATATAGAACCAATCAAAGTTAATGAACCACTAACTACACAATTAATACCTATTGGTAATAACCATTTGTATGCACTCCAACTTAATAATACAATTAATACTACTGAAATAGCTATTAATACCAAACATAGTATTCTAAAACTATTAGTGCCTAAAAAACTAATAGATCTAATAACTGCAGCTCCCTCACTATCAGTATTTTTCACAACTTCTTCCATTGCTTCCTTATACTTTTCATTTAATTCTTTATAGTCGTCACTATTCTTAAACTCTTGAATATCTTCATCTTTTATTTCTAATCCAGCTTCATTTAATAAATCTTTTTTAGATTCTATTAATTCAATAAAATCTTTAGAAAAATCCACTTCATTAACATCTTTACCACTAAATATTTCTAACGTAATATCTGTATACTTATCAATAAATGATTGGACTTCTTTGTCTTTTAAAACTTCTTTTAATTTAGGATCTATATTAAATCCTTCTGTCTCCTCTAGATTAACAGAATTTTCAGTCATATCAGCAATATCAATAAAATCAATTGCTGCCTCCTTAACCATTTCTTTAAACGAAAAACTATAAGTAAATAAGCATGTAATAATAACCATAAATATACTTAAAAGTACAATTAATGTAATTCTAAGCGCTTTCATAACATCACTCCTCTACATTAATATTATCACAAAAAAAAGAAATAGTCTCCTACTTCTTATATACTTTTTGAAAACTATTTTCCATCTTCTTAGTAATTGGCTTTTCAAATAAACCTTCATGATCTATATGCATTACTCTTTGTCTATTATTTAATGTTCTAACTTCCTTTAAATACTTTTGAACACCAACTAAAGTCTCACCTTGTCTATTAAATACAATAGTATCTTCAACGATTACATTTTTATGATTATCTACTTTTCTTCTCTTCTCTAGTAAAGAACCTTTATCATCTAAAAAATCATAATTAACAACAAGTTTTCTAACATCTTTATCAGATACATCTATACCAGAAAAGATAAACAAATCATCTTGCATACTTACTCTTTCTATATGACCTTTAGCTGGATCAAATTTTTCTATTTCAAATATATTTAAAATATTATTTAATATTCTTAATTGTTCTTCATTAATATCCATATTATCCCTCCATTGGTGTCATATATTATAACATACTTTTAATAAAACACAAAAATAAGAAGTATATTACTTCTTATTTATAATAAATCTATCATTTTCAAAATCTACTTCTATAGTATTTCCACTTCTAATAACACCTTCAATTAATAGTTTAGAAAGATCAGTCTCAAGTGTTCTACTAACTAATCTCTTAAGTGGTCTTGCTCCATAATTAA
>CACXFY010000202.1 GCA_902767005.1 uncultured Erysipelotrichaceae bacterium | reverse complement strand
GGCTACTTATTATGGATTGTTATTATCTACTTTAAGTGAAGGTCAAGTTACTGATGAAAATATTGATAATAATCTTCCTAAATTAAAACAATTCTATATTAAATCTGGATATATGAATAATACTCCAGCTGATTTATTTGAACTATACTTAAAAACAGGTATGGGTGGAAAACAAATGATAGTTGATTATGAAAAGAGTATTATTGATTTTGCTAATAGTAATCCAGAAGGATTTAAACAAGTAAAGAATGATATTAGAATACTATATCCATCACCAACTATTTGGAATAGTCACTGCTTTGCATATTTTACTGATAATGGTAAGAAATTATATGAAGCATTTGATGATAAGGATATTCAACAAATAGCTTGGGAAAAATATGGATTTAGAACAGGAATTACTGGAGGAAGTTATGATGTATCAAGTATTGGTATTGGAGTTCCTCAAACAATTACTAGTACTGTATCTAGTTTAAAGATGGATACTTATAATAAACTAATTGAATATTTAGGAAATGGAGAAAAGTAAAATGAATGGAATGGAATTAAAATTAGAAAGTGCAAAAACTAGTAAAAAGGTGGAAGATTTAGCAACTACAGAAGGAAAGGTAACTGAAGAGAAAATAGAAGAAAGCTTAAACTATGATTTGTTAACTGCTGAAGAGAAAAAAGCAATTGATGAGTTTGTTGAGAAGATTGATGTATTTGATGCTACTCAAGTATTACAATTTGGTGCTTCTTCTCAAGCAAAGATTTCAGAATTTTCTGATTCTGTACTTGAAGATGTTAAAACTAAAAATACTGGAGCAGTAGGAGATTTACTTGCTGAACTAGTTGCTGAAATAAAGTCTTTTGATACAGATGTAGGAAAAGAAAGACATGGATTAGCTAAACTATTCCATAATGCTAAAAAAGAACTTGATAAGATAATTGCTAAATATACTAAGATTGAAAAGAATATTGATGTTATTGAAAAAGACTTGGAAAAAGATAAGATTCAAATGTTAAAAGATATTGCTATTTTTGATACTATGTATGAAAAGAATCTTGCTTATTTTAAAGAAATTTCATTATATATAATTGCTGGAGATAGAAAGTTAAAAGAGTTAAAAGAAAAAGTATTACCAGAACTTCAAAAGAAAGCACAAGAATCAGGAGAACAACTTGATGCTCAAAAAGTTCAAGATATGGAAAATACTATTAATAGATTTGAAAAGAAGTTATATGATTTAAAAACTACTCGTATTATTTCTATTCAAATGGCTCCACAAATTAGATTATTACAAAATAATGAAGCAGAACTTGTTGAAAAGATTCAAAGTTCTATTACTAATACAATTCCATTATGGAAGAACCAAATGGTACTTGCTCTTGGTATTACTAATGCTAAAAATGCTTTAAGAAATCAACAAGCTGTTACTAATTTAACTAATGATATGTTAAAGAAGAATAGCGAAACATTGAAACAAGGTTCTATTGATATAGCTAAGGAAAGTGAAAGAGCAATTATTGATATTGAAACATTAAAGAAAACTAATGCTGATATTATTGAAACATTAGATTCAGTAATTGAAATTCACAAGAACGGTAGAATTCAAAGACAAGAAGCTGAAAAAGAACTTCAAGAAATTGAAAAAGAATTAAAGAGTAAAATGTTAGAAATAAATATGGATAATATAAAGTAAAATAAGTCGACCAAGGTCGACTTCTTTTCCATGTATGAGGTGATGTGATTGAATACGTATAATTTAAGTGATGTATATAAAGACTTTTTTGGAGAAAGTTTAACTTCTAGTGAAGAGAGAGTATTAGAAGATGAGTTTAAAGAAGAAGAAATAGATAGTTTACCAATAACTGATGAGAGTAAAGATATACTTAAGAAATCAATTCTTTATATGAAGAAGTATAAAGAAGAGAAAGATGTTTTATACTTATCATTAAATTTCTTAATACAAAGTGATAATAGAGAAACTAGAGAAAAGATTGAAAAATTATTAGAAAGTGCTATTAAGAAATATAATTATGTTAATGCTAGTAATAGTTTAAAATTATCTTTTTATGAAATGGATGATTTAGATGAAGTTAAGAAAAGCTTAGAGAGTAATTCAATAATTATACTTAAAGATATTAAGGGATTAGAATTAAAAGAAGCTACTTATCAAAAGAGATTCTTTCATTTGTTAGAAGATATGACTATTCAAAATAAACTATTTATGGTAGAAGGTAATAATAAAGAGATAGACTATTTCTTTGAATTTGATGAAGATCTACGTGGTACAGCTTTTCCATTTTTGTTAGAAGAAGCAGTATTAGGAGTTCAAGATGTTTATCAAGAAGTTTTAAGTTATGTTGATAAAGAAGAAAAATTGGATGATAAGTTTAAATTAGAAATATTAGATTATATTACTAATAGTTATGAGAAAAGAGATGTAGATTATCCAAGTTATAGGGATAGATTATGTAGAGAAATACTATTAAATGGAAAGGTTCCTAAGCTAGCTGAAGAGAAGACTATTGATGAGATATTCGCTGATCTAAATGAATTAGTTGGTCTTGATAAAGTAAAGAAGACTTTACATGAATTAGTAGATTACATGAGTTTACAAAAGAAGAGTAGTGATTTAAAACTTAATAGTGTAAACTTACATATGGT
>CACXFY010000201.1 GCA_902767005.1 uncultured Erysipelotrichaceae bacterium | reverse complement strand
TGTTGTAGCAAGCAAATAAATCTGGTATAGATATGTGCATTGGACATCCTTCTATGCAATATCTACAGGCTGTACATTCTATACCACCTAATTCTTTTAAGACTTTAGCAACTTCGAAACAGGCTTCTTTTTCTTCTTCTGTTAATGGAGTGAATTCTTCCATGTAGGAGATATTATCTTTCATTTGGTCTAAATTACTCATACCTGATAATACTTTAAACATGCCATCAAAAGATGCGGCAAATCTGATAGCATATGAAGCAAATGATAGATTATTATTTAGTTTATCAAATATCTTTTTAGCTTTATCTGGTAGTTTTACTAATCCTCCTCCTTTTACAGGCTCCATAACTAATACATCTTTATTATATTTTCGACATACCTCATATACTTCTTTAGATTGTACTCCTACACTTTCATAGTCCATATAATTAAATTGTATTTGAACTATTTCTATTTCTTCATGGTCTTTTAAAATCATTTCTAAGATGTCAGCTGTATCATGAAATGATATACCAATATGTTTTATTTTACCTTGGTCTTTTAATTCTTTGACTACTTCATAGGCATCACAATTCATAAAGTGTTTATAATTATCTCTATTTTGAGCATGCATTAAATAATAGTCTAAATAGTCTACTCCTAATATTTCTAATTGTTTATTGAAAAAAGGAATAATATCTTCTTTTTTCTTAAAATAAGTATCGGTTAATTTATCAGTTAGTATATATTCTTCTCTTTTATATCTACTCGTTAAGCATTTATTAATAGCAATTTCACTTTTTCCATTAATATAGCCATGGGCAGTATCAAAGTAATTAAAACCATGTTCAATATAATAATCAATCATTTTATTAAATTCTTCATAATCTACTTCATTATCTTTCATTGGAAGTCGCATACATCCAAAACCTAATTTTTTATCCATATTAATCTCCTTTAATATTATTTACTTTACAATATACTTTTCTAAATAATTCTTTATCTAACGTTAATACTTCGATATCAGCTAAAAATTTATCATAATCTTTATCTTCAAAATACATTTTCGTTTTAGCATAACCTTTTTTACCGAATTTCTTTATTATATGATTTCTTGATTCTTCTATAATATGTTCTATATCATCTTCTGGATGGTGATTAATTCGATAGGCATAAGCTCTTTTTAAAGGTAGTTCTACAACAGTGTTTCGATCAGCAGAAGAGACTATTTTGCCATAAATACTTCTTGGTTCTCTATCAAGAGAAGCTCTATGATCATAGACTGCTTCACTCATTATTTTAATTTCTTCTTCAGTAAAAAATTCTTTTAGTTTTTTATCTTTTAATAGCATTTCAGCAGATACTTTTTCATGGTTTTTAGCATCTATATAATGACCTATATCATGATAAGAAGCTATAGTATAAACCATATCATAATTAACATCTTTTACTTCTTTAGCAAACTTTAGACTTCTCTTTATTACATATTTTATGTGGTCTAGATTATGACCAGAATCATTTTTAGAATAACTTGGAAATATTTCGTTTTCGATATACTTTTTTAAATCTTTATTAATATTCATAAAACTCCCCCATAATAATTATTAATATCATTATATCACAAGAAAAAGAAGTATTAAAACTTCCTAGATCCACTCTTCTACTTTGTCTTTAGCAGAATAAACACTAGAACCTACAATAGATAGGCCATCTAATACTTCAGCATTATTACATATTTCTTTTAATTGATTAGGAATACTTGATAGGCCTGAACCTTCATGCGTTACAAAGGGTCTAATTATTTTATTAGAATAATCTAATCCTTTTAAGGCAGTAAATAACTCTTCTGGCATACCTCCCCAATATACAGGTGAACCAACATATATTACTTCATAAGATGATATGTCTGGAACATTTTTAATAATTGGAGCATTATGTTCTTTTGTTCTTACTTTAGCTTCTTCTATACATTCATAATAGTCTTTTGAATATGGTACTTGTGGTTCTACTTTAAAGATATCAGCATTAGTATGCTCTTTTATATATTCCGCAATTACTTCTGTATTACCTTTATCAATAACTTTCATTTCTCCAGCAAAATAATTTTCATCTGCTCTACTAAAATAAATAATTAAACTTTTCTTGTCTTTCATATTTACTCCTTATTGTTTTAATCTAGTATCTAATGAATCATTATGTAAATCAAAATATGATACTCTCTCATATCTTGGTACTTCATTATTATAATCTTCGATTATCTTTTCATAATTGTCTTCAGCAACTATATAAATATTTACTGCTATTTTATCATCTTTAATGTAAGCTTTTACATCTTTAATACTCTTACTTCTATTCTTTATATTATTTTCAATAGCTGCTGCTTCTATATTTTCACCATTACTTGTAAGAAGCATTTTCTTTTTTCTACCTTTTAAGTATATTTTATTATTCTTTACATAGCCAAGATCTCCTGTATGAAAGAAGCCCTCTTCATCAAAGACTTTTTTTGTTAATTTTGGATCAGTATAACCTAAGAAGACGTTATCGCCTTTAACTATTATTTCTCCTATGCCATCTTGATCTTTATTGATTATTTTCACTTCTACATCTTCAAAGATTTCACCAACACTTTCTAAGTCATCCTTACCTGGATAAGCAATTGTTAGTGAAGATGCAGTTTCACTTAAAGCATAAGCTTGCATTAGAAATAAACCTTTATCTTTATATATCTTTCTTGTCTCTTTAGACATTGGTGCCCCTCCACAGAAGAGCCACTTAATATTAGTACCAAAAGCTTTATCAATATTATCTTGATATGCTTCTAATAATTTATTATAGACAAGTGGTACTGCACAAAAGATAGTTGGATTTGTTTCTAATAATTCTGGAGCAATATTCTTTGTATCGCTAGCTAAATATATTTTAAAACCAGCTATTAAGGAATACATAAAATTAAATACTTCTCCATATGTATGATTAAGTGGTAAGAATAAATATGCTGAATCTTGATTAGTAATATTACATCTTCTTAATAGATTCTTATAGCCAAAAAAGATATTAGTTAATGATAACTTTACTCCTTTACTCTTACCAGTTGTTCCTGATGAAAAGATTATTTTAGCTAAACTCTTTTGAGATTTAATTGGTAAATCTAATAATTCTTTATTATATTTAGTATCTATTTCATTTATATTAATTGTTTTTATATTAGTTTTTTCTAATACATTAGTTACTAATTCTTGATATTTATTACTATATATTAAACAATCTGGTTTAATCTCTTCTATACCTAATAAAACATCTTTTTCTTTCCATTCTTTAGATACAATAGCTGATACTCCTACATATAGAGTAATAGCAAGATCTAGTTGCATTAACTTAGTACTATTTTCACTAATAATCATTATTATTTTATTTTTATAATTATTATCTAATAAGTACTTAGCCATACCTAAACTTTCTTCTATAAATCTACCATAAGTAATAGATTTATATTTATTATCTTCTTTTTCATAAATATAATCATTATTATAGTAATTATGATAATTGTTTTTAATTATTCTTTTTAATTGCATTTAAATATTCCTTTCTAATAAGACATATTCATATCTAGAGCTTATTTTTTCTTTAGCATAATTTTGATTTATTTTACCATCTCTAGATAGAGCTCCGATACTTGGTAAATGACTCTTTTTTAATTCTTCTACTATTGAATATACTAATGCTTTACCAAGCCCAGTATGTTCTTTCTTTACTCCCATATAAAGCATTACATAAGATTTTGGATGGTTTCTTATTTTTAGTATTTTTAATATATTTAATATATTTAGATGATAAACAATATTATTATAATTAGGAATACTAATATAGAATCCTACAGCTTCATCTTTATAATAAGCCATTCTTACCATATCCATATTTATTATACTTTTAAATGATTTATATACTTCTAAGAATGATTCTCTAGTTAAATTCTTAAATATAGGAAAATCACTATATAAAGTAGTTATTAAATCATATACTTCATTCATACATTTATCATAGTCTTCTATTTTTGGTTTAATTATCTTATATCCTAATTTATCAAACTCTTTAAAGTGTTCATTAAACTTTTTATTAGAATATGTTTCATCTACTTTTTCATATACTTGTGATGTATAATGTTCTATTACTTTATACTTATTATCAGTAAATAATTTATAATAGTATTTTAAATTATATGGTTCTCCAGTATA
>CACXFY010000200.1 GCA_902767005.1 uncultured Erysipelotrichaceae bacterium | reverse complement strand
TTTTTTTATCTACTCTACTGGCAATTATTAATACATTTAATTTCTTTTCTAATGGTTTTAATAAGAATTCAGGAGATGCTGAAATTATGACATCTGTCTTTTCTTTTTGATCTAAATACCATTTCTTTATATTCTTATAATGACTCTTCCAAAAATCTTTTACATAAGAATCAACATCATCAATTCTATTTAAATAGGAAAAGACATATTCTTTAAATCTAGTTTTATCTACTATTTTTAAAATATATAGTATCGCTCCAAATAATTGTTTAGGAGCATTTAATAATACTTTTTTATTTCTCTTAAGACAATATTTATAGAAATCTACTGATGAGTCTCCATCATATATTGTTTCATCAAAGTCATAGCCATTAATCATGTTTATCTCCTTTCTTAGTTATATTATTTAAACCAATAAGTGCCGCTAATACAAATAGTGGTGCATAACAATATAAGTACCTTGCTCGAGCTTCAAAGATAAGTAAAAATAAAGTAATACCTATTAATGAAAGATAGATAATAGTGTTTTTATTTTCTTTATCTTTTATTCCAGATAAGAAAGCCAGGCTAAGTACTAATAACCATATTATCTGCATTAATTCTTTAAATATATAATTGTATTTCCAATCTTTATAAAAGTAATTTCTTAAAAACATTGATAGTTTTCCATTACCAGATAATATTTGATAATAGAAGTTCTCTCCTTCTCTTCCAAAAGCAAATGTTCCATCATTAAAATTTAGTAATGTCTTTACTTCTATAAAATTAAATTGTTCTTTTATATTTCTTTGTTTAATTCTATTAAAGGCTTTTTCTAAATCATATCTTCGACCATATTTGTCTGATTCTTCTACATCTTCTTTACTAAATGTTCCAAAAGTAGTATTGTTTTGACCCATTGCTAGATAATGAATAGCTCCAAATGAATTAGTATGAGGATAAGGTACAAAATGCAAGAATGATATTGATCCTATACAAATAACAAAGGATGAAAATAAACCAAGTATTATTGTTAATACTTTTATTTTGTCTAGTTTTAATGATTTATTAATAAGCTTTATGATACTTAGTATTATTATTCCAATAAAGACTATAAAAGCTGTTGGTTTTATAAAATAAGCAAGTACTGATAAGAAACCTATTAGGAAATAGTCTCTTTCTTTTTTGTTTTCTTTTGTATAAATATAGATAATTAATATTGGAAATAATATTACTAGTGTATCTGAATATGGAATATTTATCCAAGGACTTAATAATACTAATGGTATTAATAATATATAGCCAATTAAGGCTTTTGTATTATTAGTAAATCTCTTTATAGTTAAACTAGTTATAATACCTGATAAATTAACTAATAAAGCATTAATTATTAATAATGGAAAATAATATTTACCTATTATAGGTAGACTATAATATAGTTTTAGAATTAAAACATACAATAGTGTATTAGGATATTTAGTTAAGTAATAGTTATGGAAGAAATCATTAGTAGAAATAATATCTCTTACTGTTTTTACATCCCAATCAGTATAAAAATATGTACATCTTAATATTATTATTTGAATTATAAAAACAATAATACTTAAAATAATTAATGCTTTTTTATATGTTTTATCACTTACTTCTTTTTTAATCATTCTGAGTATTAGAATTATAGGAAAGACTATTAGTATTCCTACTAATAAGTTAGATATTATAGGTGGTTGTCTTAATGATAGATAAAAATCATTATGTGATATAAAGACTATTAATAAGATAAAAGCAAATAATATTAAATAAATATATCTTATTAATTTTTGCATATTATCACCTACTCGTTAACATATTTTTCTATTTTATTAAAATACTTTGTATATTTTGGTCTTAAAGACTTAGATATTTTTAAATCATATATAAATTTAAATACTTGTTTTCTTAATAATTCTATAATCATACATGATATAAATACTACTATTGTAAATAATAAACCTATTAGTATTGTAATTAAACTATTACTAAAAGAAATACTAGAGTATTGTTCTCTAAATATTGGATTATCATGTATTAAATAAATACCTAATACAGTACCAGCAATAGTATTAATAATATTATTTTTTATTTTTAATTTAGTAAATAACAAGAAGAAAGCTACTGCTTGAATTATTACTATTGGATTAGCATAAGTTAGGCAACTATCTCCTATGGATTTACCAATATAGTTTATCAATGAGTTAGTATTCTCTACTAAAAGAGGAGATACGTAATGATTAAAGATATTTAACATGGCACATAAAATATATGTTAATAATAAAAAATGGGTTTTAAATGATATTTTATATTTACCTAAATAGGCTCCTAATAAATAGATAAATATAAAATGATATAGACTATAACCTCTAGATACATTAAATACTTCGCCATGTGTTAATGTTGGGATTATAGAAAATGCTATAAATAGGAATACTAAGACAATTAAATGGTTTTTCTTATTACTATTATTTATAAATACATTTAAGATAGGCATTAATAAATATAATAATAAGTATGTTGTAACAAACCAATATCCATTAAAATCTATTGGTAAGAAGTTTTTAAATAAATCTAATTTAGTAAAAGATACATTTAAGAATACTAGACCAATAATAGTAAATATTATTGTATAAAACCACATAGCATTATTAATAGATAATAATTTAGATATTTTAAACTTAGCTTTATAACCATAATAACCAGATATTAATATAAATAAATTCACGTGAATGATTAGTAAAGCAGCAATTATATTACTAACAATGTTTAATGTATTAGTTGAATTTAATAATATATTTGTATGATAAAGGAAATGATAAAAAATTATCATAATAATAGAGATGATTCTTAATAATTCTAAATTTGATTCTCTAGTCTTCATATAATCACCTCTTTTTTATAGTATAACACATTTTAAAATATAAATAATCCACAGATATTGTGGATTATTTATTTAATAGTTTTACTCCTAATTTAGGATTTATTTTAAATACTATTTTTTTAATTTTTCTAACAGTAGAATCTGTTAATAAATTATCAAATACTTTATCTTCTTTTAATTTCTTTTTATAAGCTTTGTAGTCTTCTTTTTCTAATTCACATACTTT
>CACXFY010000199.1 GCA_902767005.1 uncultured Erysipelotrichaceae bacterium | reverse complement strand
GATCTTTGTGAAAAAATAAAAGAAGAGAAAGATGAAGAAAAGCAGGAAATACTTTATTATGAATTACGTGAAATTGTTGAAAAATAACGTAAAACTTGTGTAAAGAGAGGTATTTGGTTCGGTTAAAAGTCTAAAAATATGTTATAATCTAATACTTGTAGGAGGGGAGATTATATGGGTGTATTTGATGATTTAGTTGGTTATTTAAGTAAAATAACTACTATGGATGAACATCTATTATCAACTGTTTTAGCGACGATACTTGTGCTATGTGTTTTTTCAATAATTAAGAAATTATTACAATTATTTATTAATAAAAGTATGATAAGTGGAAGACGAGAGTTTCTTACTAATCAGTTTTTACAAATAACAATTAACTTAATTGAAATATTAGCTTTACTTGCTATCTGGAGTCATTCAATTAAGAATTTAGTTACATTAATTAGTGTCATTTCGGCAGCAATGACTATTGCTTTAAGAGAAGTGATTGTTAACTTTTTCTGTGGATTATATATTAGGATAAAGAGACCATTTAAAGTAGAAGATAGAATTGAGATTGATGATATACGTGGAGATGTTATGAGTATATCGCATTTTGAATTTGAAATAGTTGAAGTATCTACTAAAGAAGAACATGGTCAATCTACTGGAGTAGTAGTAACATTTCCAACTTCCGTTATTCTTACTAAACCAGTTAAGAATATTACTAAGGGATTTAAGTATGTATGGAATGAACTAGTAATAAAATTAGATATGGATTGTGACTTAGTAAAGAATAAAAGAGAAATATATAAAATAGTTAATAACTTGGAGACTATTAAAAATATTCCAATAAAAATGAAGAGGGAAATTGAACAAATTAATTCTACTAATAGAATATATTTTAATCAGTATGAACCAATGATTTATACTAGAATAGTAGAAGATCATATAGAACTTACTGTTAGATATTTAATGCATCCTAAAAAGGCAAGATATGTAGAAAGTGTTATTTGGAATAAAATTTATTTAGCTTATAAAGATAAGAAAATTAAGTTATATACAAAATAAAAAGAGCATAGGCTCTTTTTTATTGTACTAAGTTTTCTACTTTAGAAATAACATATTTCCTAGTAGCATCTATATCTTTACCTAAAGTAACTGAGAACTCTTCATATAATGTTTCTTCAGCAAGTTCAAAATAGTTTTTATCAGTTTCTGTTAATTTCTTTTTGTTTGCTAGACGTTCTTGATTATTTAAATATGTTGTTTTAATAATTCTTATTAAGTCTTCATGAGTACCATTTTGTAATAGTTGTCTATAAGTTGACTCTAGGTATTTTTTATCAGTTTCGATTAACTCGATTTCTGGAATTTTCGCTAATAACTTATCTAATTCTTCTTTAGAAATAATGTCTCTTAATTTATCAGTAGTAGTAGGTATTTGAATCTTTAATGATTCGTCTTTAACTGGTCTTAAAATATAATATGACATATTATCTCTCTCTTCAATTTTTTCTACTCTACATACTTGTTTACCGTAGATTACATAATCATTTTCTTTATACATTTCGCCCTCCATCTCTTCATTTGTTTACAGTTATATATTTTATCATAAAATTCATTTTTTTTCTAGAAAATATTTAAAAAAATTAGATACTTTAGCACTTAATATTGACAAGTGCTAAAAGAAGTGCTTTAATACTTTTTAGGAGATGATTATATGGAAAAGAAAGAGTTTAAATCTGAGTCTAAACGTTTATTAGATTTAATGATTAATTCTATTTATACTAATAAAGATATATTTTTAAGAGAGTTAATTAGTAATGCTAGTGATGCATTAGATAAACTAAAATATAGAAGTTTAACGGATAAGAATATTAAGAGTGATGAAGAGTTAGAAATTAATCTAGCTTTTAATGAAAAGAAGAGAACTATTACTATTAGTGATAATGGTATTGGTATGACTAAAGATGAATTAGAAGATAATCTTGGTACTATTGCGAAGAGTGGATCTTTACAATTTAAAGATGATATGACTGGAGAAGAAAAAGCAAATATAATTGGTCAATTTGGTGTTGGTTTCTATTCAGCATTTATGGTTAGTAAGAAGATAGAAGTTACTTCTAAAAGTGTCGATAGTGAAGATTCTTATAAATGGGAAAGTGAAGGAGTAGATGGTTATTCTATTTCTAAAGCAAAGAAGAAAGATAATGGTACAGAGATTGTTCTATATATAAAAGATGATAATGATAATGAGGATTATTCTAAGTATTTAGATCAATATGAATTAAAGACTTTAGTTAAAAAGTATTCTGATTATATTAGTTTTCCTATTAAGATGGAATGTTCTCATGAACATTTAGTTGATGAAGAGAAG
>CACXFY010000198.1 GCA_902767005.1 uncultured Erysipelotrichaceae bacterium | reverse complement strand
TGATGAAATGTTGTTGCGTTGTCTTTGTCTTCTAAAATAGTTATTATTTCTATTTCTTTATTATCTCTTGTTATTTTCATATTACTTTATTGTTACTGATACTAAGTTATATGTATCATTTCCTTTCTCAAAGATAAATGTTGTTGTTGGTAGTTTAGACTCTACTGATTTATACAATTCATCTGTTAATAATAATCCTTGATTGTCATTACTTGATAGTACTGGATTAGTATTATTAATACTATCTTGATATGATTTAAAGTAACTATTAATTATACATGTATCACTACAATAATTTGAATATAGAAGTTTATAGTTAGCTGTTATAACATTGTCTTTTTCAGTAACATTTACTTCATATGGATAAACATCTGGTCTTCCACTTCCACCATGTCCACCATGTTTAGGATTAGGTGTATATACTCCATTTCGATATAAATATAATGGTTCAGGATCACTAGTTGGACATTCAATATTTTCATGTTTTCCTTTTATTTTATTACCAAATATTTTCTTTACAGCATTTTCTATTTCTATTTCAGTAATAGATTCTTCCCAACCAACTTTACTTAAGCCATATAGTAATAAATCTTGATTATGTATTTTTGATATATCAGTTATTGGAAAGTATTTAGAAAAATTATTACTAATTTCTTTTATTCTATCATCTAGTGTCATTTCTTCTTTTGGTGTTTCTTCTGGGTCTTTTATTTCTTCTTTTGGTACTTTTTCTTTTTCTTCAACTTTAGGGGTTCCTTTAGACATAATACGTTCTGTCCCATATTTAATATATAGTATAGTTGTTAAAAAACTTCCTAATAAAAGGATTACTATTATTATTAAAGTTATTCTTCTTTTTTTTACTAATTCTTCCATATGATCCTCCTAATCTTAATTATATTATACTATAAATAAAACGTAAATAAATAATACTTACGTTTTAAAACAATGTTAATTGATTAGAATCTGGTAAGTCTTTTAATATACCCATTACTTTCATTTTATCAATTAATGTTTGTGATACTTTTCCACGTTTTTGAACATCTTCAATACTTAAGAAAGATCCTTTTTCTCTTTCTTCGACAATCTTTTTAGCAACAGTATCACCTAATCCTTCTATTGATGAGAATGGTGGATATATTTCATTATCGGAATTTACTACCCATGTTGTGGCATCGGACTTATATAAATCTATTGGTAAGAATTTAATACCGCGAGCAGTAGCTTCTAAAGCTACTTTTAAAGATTCTAATTGACCATTTTCTTTATTTGTAGCTTCATATCCTTTTACTTGAATATCTTCTATTCTTTGTTTTATTGAGTTATATCCTTCTATCATATTAATAACATCAACATCAGTTGCTTTTGATGAATACCAAGAGGCATAGAAATATACAGGCATATGAACTTTATACCAAGCTATTCTAAAGGCAGATATTACATAAGCAGCTGCATGAGCTTTTGGGAACATGTATTTAATCTTTTGACAGGAATTGATAAACCAATCAGGAATATTTGCTTCTTGCATAGTTTTTACATGTTCTTTCCATTCTTCTGGTTCTTTAGAGGCTTTACCTTTACGGACAAATTCCATTATCTTAAAAGCTTTAATTGGTTTAACTCCATTGTACATTAGATAGACCATAATATCATCACGACAGCCAATTGTATCTTTAAATGGTACAATGTTTTTTTCTATTAATTCTTGGGCATTACCTAACCAAACGTCAGTACCATGTGATAGACCAGATATTTTAACTAATTCACCAAAGGTAGTTGGTTTAGTATCTTCTACTAGTTTTATTGTAAATGGTGTACCAAATTCTGGTATTCCTAAAGTTCCGGTATTACACATTATTTCATCTGTTGTTACTCCTAAGGCTTTTGTTGATGTAAATATAGACATAGTATCTTTATCATCTAATGGTACTTTTAAAATATCAGTATGTGATTGATTTTGAATTAATCTTAATTGAGTTGGATCTGAATGACCTAAGATATCTAGTTTTAATAGACATTGATCTATTGAGTGGTAATCAAAGTGTGTTGTACGCCATTCAGCAGTTGCATCTTCGGCTGGATATTGATATGGAGTAAAGTCTGATACTTCCATATAATCTGGTATAACTACAATACCACCTGGATGTTGACCAGTTGTTCTTTTTACACCAGTACAACCCATTGCTAAACGTTCTACTTCAGCAGTACGCATTTCACCTAATTCTTTTTCTTCTATATAACCTTTTACAAAACCAAAGGCTGTTTTATCAGCAACTGTACCTATTGTTCCAGCACGATAAACATTATCTTCACCAAACAATACTTTGGTATAAGCATGAGCAGATGCTTGATTTAGATCTGAGAAATTTAAATCAATATCTGGTACTTTATCAGCATTAAAGCCTAAGAATGTAGCGAATGGCATATCTTGACCATCTTTTATCATCTTAGTATGACAGTTAGGGCATTCTTTATCTGGTAAATCATATCCAGATGAATAAGTTGCTCCTAAAGCATTACCTTCATCATCTTCAAAGATTGATAGCTTACATGTTTCACATCTATAGTGAGCAGGAAGTGGATTTACTTCTGTTATTCCCATCATAGTTGCGACAAATGATGAACCTACAGATCCACGAGAACCTACTAAGTATCCTTCATCATTTGAGTGTTTAACAAGTCTTTGAGCAATTAAGTATATTGGATCAAAGCCTCCACCAATTACGCCTCCAAGAGCCTTTTTAGTGGCTTTTTCTAAGTCTTTTCCTGTTAACTTTTCTTCACTATTTTTATTTAAATATTCTCCAACAAATTCAAATACTTTATCTTTTCCTTGAAGTAATAAATCATGTAACTTTTTATGTTTTTTTACTTCATCTTGTTCTTCTTCAGATATTATCTTAAAGACAATATCTCCATATAATTCAGTTGCGATACGCTCTTCTATCATATATGGTAAGGGATTACCATACCAAGCCGCTGCTTTGGAATATACTAAATCTGTTACGACAACTGGACAATCTAGATATTCTTTTCCATCATCTGATTTAACTCTTGGTGAAAAAGGTATTCCTTTAGTATCAATAATAACTTCGACGATATCACATAAATCAGCTATTTTATTAGTGTTAGTTACAACTATTTCATAGGCTTTATCAGCACCTAAGAAATCAAAATCTTTTAACATTTCTTGAGTAGTTCTAAAATGATTAGATGGTATTTCTTTTATATTAGCTCTAGCTAGTGGATGACGTCCACCACCAGGTACTTTTTGATTAACAATAATCTCTCTATATATTTTATCTTCTCTTTTTATATGATGAACATCTCCAGTTGCGACTATTATCTTTCCAGCTTCTTCAGTTACTCTAATTATTTTTTCTAAATGAGCTGCTAACTCTACTTTAGTACCAAAATCACTTGTTTGTATTAAGTGATCATAACACTCTATTGGTTGAACTTCTACATAATCATAGAATCTAATAATATTAGATAATTCATCATCACTTTTAGATTTTGCTTCATTAAATACTTCACTTTCGTAGCAGCCACTACCTATTAATAGTCCTTCTCTTAATTCTTCTACTACACTTCTTAAGATTCTTGGTGTTTTATATAGATAAGTAGTGTTTGCTAATGAAACTATCTTAAATAAGTTTTTAAGACCAGTTTTGTTCTTTACTAAAAGATTAATATGATGACTTCGACCATATTTATGTATTTCATCTTTACTAACTAGTTTATTTAAATCTGTCATTATATCTATATTACGATTAGATAATTTTTTTAACATTTTATGGAAGACTAGTGCTGTTCCTTCAGCATCATAATCTCCTCTATGGTGTGATGTTTCATCCCAAGGTACTTCATATCTTTTAACTAAGGCTGATAAGCTATGTCTGGCATAGGTATTATCTAGTGTTCTCGATAACTCTAGTGTGTCGATAACAGGATTTTTAAATTCACCAAAATTATATTTTTTATAGGCCATTTCCAAGAATGATACATCAAACTTAGCATTATGAGCTACCATAGGTAAATCGCCAAACCAATCAATAAATCTTTTGATAGCATTTTCTTCATTATCTTTATCTTTTAACATATCATCAGTAATATTGGTTATTTCAGTAATCTTACTTGGTAATGGTTTACCTGGATTAATTAACTCATCATATTTTTCTAGGATTACACCATCTTTTATTTTTACAGCTCCTACTTCTATTATAGAATCAGCTCCACCAGCATTAAAACCAGTTGTTTCAAAGTCAAATACAACATAAGTTTGTTCTAGCATGTTTTTATCATTAGGACGAGTAACAATATCTACTGAATCATCGATCATCGTTAATTCAGCTCCATAAATAGCTTTAAATGGCTTCTCTCCTTCTTTTAGATTTTTATTATGAGAAGTTACCATATTAAAGACATGTGGAAATCCTTGAACACCATTATGATCAGTAATTGCAACAGCATTCATACCAAACTTCATAGCTGTTTTTACTAAATCTGTTTCATCGGCTACGCCATCCATTTGACTCATCTTACTATGAGCATGTAATTCTACTCTTTTTACTTCTTCTGTATCTATTATCTCTTCTTCTTTTTTCTCTATTTTTAAAATATCTCTAGCATTAAGTACTAATTCTCTAGCAAATTGATCGTTTTTAGTATAACCTCTAAACTTATACCAATTGCCTACTTTAAATTCTTTAGCTAATCTTTGATATTCTTCATCTTCTCTAACAAAGACTTTACAATAAATACTATCTGAATTATCAGTTATTTTTAAAGTAATAATTTTAAAATCAGTCTTAGCTGATTCAAATAAATCTACTCCAAATATTTGTCCTTCTACAACGACATTATTATCTTCACCAATTAAAGTCTTAATCTTTATTGGTTCTTCTTTAATACCACGTCCTAAGACACTATTTTCATCTTTTGGTTCTCTTCGATATGTCTTTTTATCAGTAGAAGATTCTTTAGTCTTTTTTTTCTCAATTTTAGGTATCTCTATGTGATTTAATTCTTCTCTTATTTCATCAATAACATTATTTTCATGTCTTAATACAATATCTATAGAATTATCATAACTAAGTTTTTTATAAAATTTATTTATTTTATTTAAGACTTTCTCTAGTCTTTCTTTTTCTACTTCTGTTGTTACTACTAAGAGTAATTTATCTTCTTCTATTCTTAAACAATCTTCATATATTTCTAATACTTTTAAATCTTTCTTTAGTATGTTTAATAAGTATTTATAGTAACTTAAATAAGTATTTAGATTAATATTCTTTATATTAAAGACTATTTCTATTTTCTTGACATTAGAGTCTAAATTAAACTTCTTTTCTTCTAATTCTTCATATATATCTATTGGTAATAACTCATCTTTATCTATAAATATATTCCATGAATTAGATTTAGAATTTACTTTTATTTTGGTAATTTTGGCGTCATTAAAATAGGTATAATGATTTTCATCTATACCTATTTTATCTAGTAATATTTTTATTTTGTCATCCATAGTATTACCCCCAAGTAATTATATTATTTATCTATTTTTATCATATGATTTTTATTACGTATACAAAAATCAGTAAACTCTTCAATATTCATTTTCTTTAATTCTTTTTCATATGGATATTTGTTAGCTTCAAAGGCAATATTATCATTCATCATACGATTTAAGAATTCTTCTTTTGGTATTCCTAAGTACATTAACCAATATGGATAGATATTCCTTTTCATACTACTTAATGATGGAGTACCAGTTAAATAGCAACTTCTTCCTGATAAGTTAGAAGCATGTTCATTTAGAACAGCTAACTCTAAGATAGCTTGTTTAAATACTTCTGTCTCGATAGTATAATTCTTTAATTTCTTATTTAGAATACTCATTAATAGCAATAGTAGTATTTCTGTTTGATCTTTACATATTTCTTTACCAATTATTAGAGAATTACTATCACTAGATAAACCAGTTGTATCAATAGTATTTGTTTCTTTATTTACTACATAGACATTAATATCACCAATATCTTTTCTAATAATATTAGTCATTAGATTAGATGTTGTTTTTTTATTCTTATCCCATACTTTCATTATTTCTAAACGATATTTTTCTGCTTGTTTTTTTAATTTTTCATATTCTTTATCATCTAACATAATATTATAGATTAAATCATTAGAAGGAATAAAATTCTTAGGATCTTTTAACATAGTCACTTTTTCTTTATAAGTATCATTATATTCATTCTTATAATTTAACCATAATTTTTGTTTTAATTTATATAAAGATTCTGATATAGAAGCTTGAAATAATAAGTTCCATATTAGAATATAATCATTTAACATAAACTTTAAATTCATTTTATACACCTTACTCATTTTTCTATATTTCTATCTTAACATAAAATAAAAAAAGTTGGAATAAAATACCAACTTTTTATATTATTTAAAGAAATATAAATAACCAAAGTAACCTGCTACTGCGATAACTCCTAAGATTAGGATGGTTAATAATAATTTTACTATGATAGACATACCTGAATCATTGAATTCTAATGACATATCTAAGTCTTTATCAGATAGATCCATACTACGTGTGTAGAAGTCTTCATCAGCGTCATGTACTGTTCTTACTTCTCCAGTTATTGTTTCAATATTCTTCTTATCTTTTCTCTTCTTTTTCTTTTCTTTTTTAGATTTTTGATTATCTTCTTCTTTTATTTCTTCTACTTCTTTATCTAGTATTTCTTTTGAATAATCTAGTTTATCAGTAGGTTCTTTTTCTTCCTCAACTACTTCTTCTTGTTTTGTAACTTCGTCTTCTGGAACACCTTCTACTCTGTCCATTACTGAAGTAGCCATTAAATCACTTAATAAATCTACTGATGTTTCCTTATCTATTTCTCCAGCTAAAGTTTTAGAAGCTATAGTATCAATTAATTCTCTTATTTCTGATTCTTGATATGAATTAATTCTTTCTTGTTTTTCTTTACGATACTTTTCTAATTCTTCTTTATTTAAATCAGCTAGTATATTATATGAAGTATTTGCTAGCTTTCTTTTTCCTTCTAATTCATCTTGACCTTTTTTATTCTTTCTGGCTTCTTCTATAAAACTATTTATATCATATATTCTCTTTTCTTGTTGCTCCTCTTTTACTTCCTCTTTTGGTGCCTTTTCTTCTTTTGGTTCTTCTATGTTTTGATATTCTTTTAAGCGGTGATATGACTCTCTCGTATTATTATTAGCATCAGTATTAGATATATCATAAGCATTAGCATTTGTGACATCAGTAAAACTTGCATAACGAGAGTTTGTAGTTATATTTTGATATAGGTCTTGATTTTTATCACTACGAGATTGTTCTTTTACATCGTCTTCTTTATAACGATCCATTCGCCTCATACTATTCACCTTCTTATCTTAATTTTACCATATATAATATCTAGATTAAAGTTATTATATTTTTCTTTACGTAAAGATATTTTTCTTGGTATAATAATAATAGAAATGGAGGGACATTAAATGAAAGTAAAAGTAAATCAAGAAGCTTGTATCGGATGTGGAGCTTGTGCTTCAATTGCTGATGGAGTATTTGAAATCAACGATGAAGGACTTTCACAAGTTAAAGGTGCAGTTAAAGCTGAACAAGAAGAAGCTGCTAAAGAAGCAATTGAATCTTGTCCTACTGGAGCAATCGTAGAAGAATAAGAAAAAGACTAATTATTAGTCTTTTTTATTTTAGAC
>CACXFY010000197.1 GCA_902767005.1 uncultured Erysipelotrichaceae bacterium | reverse complement strand
AGTGATGGAAGTAATAACATATTTGGTTATGTAAAAGATAAAGCAGGTAATCCTGGAAGTTGTAGTAAGAGTATAACTACAACAAAGAAATATACTAT
Organism: uncultured Erysipelotrichaceae bacterium; assembly: GCA_902767005.1. The sequence continues at coordinate 5,425 of CACXFY010000197.1, read as the reverse complement.
TACATTTAATAATAGTTGTGGAACACCAAATCCAAAGACTAAAGCAGTATATTGGGGAGATAAGGTTGGTGCTTTAGCAACCGCAAGTAAGACTGGATATAATTTTGCTGGATGGTATACTGCAAATACTGGTGGAAGTAAAGTAAGTGATTCTACTGTTATGCCTAGAAGTAATGTTACTTACTATGCAAGATGTAATCCTAAAACTATTAAAGTTACATTTGATTGTAATGGTGGAAAAATAACTGGTACTTCGAATACAACAGGCACATCAACATATACTTATGGAGTATCAGGACAAAAGTTTAATAAAACATGTACATATCCTAACGGTAATTATAAACAAGATGGCTGGAAGTTAGTAAGCGATACAGGAAAGAGATATAATACAGATAATGGAATAAGTGATAATTGGATAAATACAAATTCACCAAGTATAACATTAAAAGCTCATTGGGTACCAGCAAAAAAACCAACTTGTTCTATTGTATTAACAAATAGTCCGGCTGGAGCTAATGGTTGGTATAGAGAAGATGTATCAATTAAAATGAATACAACTGGTGTAGTTAGTGAAAAAGGTTTAGCAACAACTAAGAATTCAAAAAATGGAAAAACAGCCTTAACAATTTCTACTGATGGAACAGCAACATATTATGGTTATGTTGAGAATGCAGCTGGATCAAATGAATGTAGCAAAACAATAAAGTTAGATAAGACACCTCCAGAATTGATTATTAAAAAAGATTATTGTGACCCAGGGGAGCATTCAACTGTTACATCGAAAAAGAAGTATACAACTGGTACTAAAGGTTTTGAATGTCATTATAAAACTAGCTTCCATTACGTTTGGAATCATGGAGATGGTTATACTTGTAAAGATAAACTTTCTGGTTGTGATTATTTCAAAATAAAATTTTTTCATAATGGAAAAGCAGCTGGATGTGACAATAAAACAGAGTGCCCAAAATTTGAAACTACTGATGTCTGCGATCAATGGCTTGGTCGTAATTGTAGTGCACAAGTAGAACTTCATACTGATAAGTATTTTATCTGGTATGACAAGGCTGGTAACGAATCAGAAGTACTACGTGCTAATAGATATAACGAATGGACAGCCTAGGAGGTAATATGAAGAAAAAGATTATTATAATATGTATTTTTGTCCTATTAATAATTCTAATATTATTAGTATGTCTATTACCTAAAAAGAATAAACAAATTCATAAAACAAACAATAATAGAGAAAAAGCCTTAAAAGTAATAACAGCAAAAACAAATGAAGAAGGATCAAATTATGTTTTTAAAGAAATAGATTCTAATAATAATTATATATTCTATGAAAAAAATGATAAGTATAAACTTTATATAGTCAACATAAAACAAGATACTTATCAAATATATTATGAAAAAGTAGAAGAAGCACAAGCTAAAACAAACTAAAAGAAAAACCATAGTGTTTTTCTTTTTATTATATTTATGATATAATAAACCTACTTTGAGGAGGGAAATAATGCTTAAAGTAGTAGAAAAAATAGAAGAAGCAAATTGTGTTACACATAGTGGTACAATGCATGCCGATGATGTATTCTCAACTGCTTTCCTAGAAATATATTTAAAATCAGTTAGAGTATTTAGAACAAATAATATTAATGCTGAAGACTATAAAGATAAAATAGTTTATGATGTTGGACGTGGTAAGTTTGATCACCATAAAGAAGATATATTAAAAAGAAATAATGGTATTCCATATGCTGCTTTTGGTTTGTTATGGCAAGAATACGGACTTGATTTATTAAAGAAAACTAATATTGAAAATCCAGAAGAAGTATTTATTGCGATTGATAGAGACTTTATTGAAGGAATAGATGCCGATGATAATGGTGTGTTTCCTAAAATAGAAGCCCCATATAGTGTTAAAACAGTAAGCGATATTATAAAGATATTTAACCCAAGTTATGAATCCAGTCAAGATTCTAATACTCAATTCTTTAGAGCATGTAGTATTGCGAAAACTATTCTTACTGAAGAAATAATAGCTCAAGAAGCTAAAGTAAAAGCTAAAAAAATAGTCGAAGAAAAAATAAAAAAATGTAAAAAGAAATATTTATTGTTAGATGAATTCTTACCATATGAAGATACTTTATTAAGTATGGAAGAAGCTAATGATATAGGCTTTGTAATATTCCCATCTAATCGTGGCGGATACGCCATTAAAACAGTTCCTAAAAGTAAAGAAGATCGTACTTATAGAATTGATGTACCAGAAGAATATGCTGGCTTAGAAGGAAAAGAATTAGAAGAAAAATCTGGTATTAAAGGTTTAATCTTCTGTCATAGAACTAGATTTATGATGAGTACTAAAAGTAGAACTGCTGCTATTAAAGTAGTAAAAAGTATTTTACAAGAAGACTAATTATTTTTTAACAAAGTATTGTTAAATAACTCTAAACTATTTATAATTAAATATGGATAGAAAATGAGGTGTAATAATGTATAATTACCGAAAAGAACGTATTAGAAATATTGTAATAGTAACAATAATACTATTAATCGCAATATTCTCTACTAGATATATTTATTATAAGTTTAAAGATGAAAGAAATATTGATTATAATTCAACATCTTTAGAAATAACTTATCATGAAAAAACTGGTAATAAGATTACTCTAGAAAAAGCAAACCCATTATCAGATTCAGTTGGTCTTAGTCAACATCCATATTCTTTTACTATTAAGAATAACTTAACAGAAGAAGTACATTATAAAATAGTAATTAAAGATGATAGACAATGTATCAAAGAAGATGATTGTGATAAAAAACTAATATCTAAAGATTTATTAAGAGTATCTATTAAAGATGGCAAAAAAGAAAACAAAATATATAAACTAAGTGAATTAGAAAATGGTGTCTTATTAGATACTAGTCTAAAAGCCTTAGGAGAAAAAGAATATTCTATTCATGTTTGGGTAACGAGAGAAGAAGAAATAGAAAAGAGTAATCTTCACTATCATGGAACTATTGAAATAATAGAAGAAGATAACTCAGTGGCTATGCGCTAATGAATATAGATTTAAGCCTATTACACAGTAAAACCCAAGATGAAATAGATATAACTAATACTTATGAAATACCACAAGAGTATTATGAAAATAGTAATATAATAAAACTAGACCCAGTAGAAGTATCTGGTAAAATAATTGAAAAAGAAAATGATGAATTAGATGATACTAATGATTATTGTGAATGTACTATTAAAGGAGTAATGGTTATAGAAGATTCTATATCTTTAGAACCAATAGAATATGAATATAGTATAGAATATAATGATTTTATTGAAGAAAATTGCAAAATAAATGAAAATATACTTGATATTTTTCAGTTTTTATGGGAAAATATTGTACTAGAGGTCCCCCTAAGATTATCAGAGGTTAAAGATCTCAGTAAATTTCATGGGGATGGATGGAAGTTAATAAGTGAAGAGGAACACAACTCTTCAAATAATCCATTTAGTGAATTATTAAAAGATTACAAAGAGGAGTGATTAAGTATGATGAAATTAGACATTCAATTGTTTGCTGTTCCTTTTAGAAAAGTTTCTAAGACAAGAAAAAGAATGAGAAGAAGTCATAATGCAATGGATCTACCTGGAACAACTAAATGTCCAGAATGTGGTGAAATAATTAAACCACATAGAGTATGTCCAAAATGTGGCAGCTACAAAGGTAAAAAAGTAGTAGAAAAAGAAGAAGCATAAAAATGAAGTAATACTTCATTTTTTTGTTTACTAAAAAATGGTATAATAAATAAAGGTGATAAGTATGAATAAAATAATAATTTGTCCTAATCAAGAAAAAATAAAAATATTAGAAGAATTATCTACTAAGAAAGAGTTATTAAATATTAAATTTATGACTAAAGAAGAATTTATTAATAATTATTATTTTTCATATGATGATAATACTATTTATTATTTAATGTCTAAGTATAATTTACATATTGATATAGCTAAATTATATTTAAAATACTTATATGTAATAGAAGATAATAAAAAGTATCAAAATAAAAAACTAGTCTTCCTACAAGACATAAAGAAAGATCTAATTAATAATAATCTCTTATCTTTTAATAAAGCTTTTAAAAACAGTATTAAGAATTATGATATAGAAATAAAGAATTATTATAATTTAGAAAAATATGAAGAAGAATTATTTAATAGTATCAATAACTACTCTTTAACTAAAGTATCTAAAGACATCTATGAATTTAATACTATAGAAGAAGAAACAAACTTTGTTGCTTTAAAGATAATAGAATTATTAAAACAAAACATAGATATAAACAAAATATATATTTGTAACTTATCTAATGATTATTACTACATAATAGAAAAAATATTCTCTTATTATAATATTCCAATTAATATAGATAAAAAGAATACTATTTATAGTACTAAAGTAGTAAAAGACTATCTAGAAACAAATGAATTAGATTTAGAAGATAATACTAAAAGTAGTATTAATAAGAAGATAATAAATGTCTTAAAAGATTTAAATAATCTAGATACTAACTCAAAAGAATATGAAACTATTTTAATTGATAAATTAAAAAATACTTATTTAAATAATACTAAGTTAAGTAACGCTATTAATATAAAAGATTTATATAAAGAAGAATTTAATAATGATGAGTATATATTTATACTTGGTTTTAATAATGATTTCTTAAATTTAAAAAATGATACTGATTATATTACTGACAATGAAAAAGATGAAGTTAATTTATATAAAACTAATTATTTAAATAAAAGAAGTAAAAACACTTTATCTTATTTATTATCAAATATTAAGAATTTAACTATATCTTATAGTTATAATTCACCATTTAAGACTTATTATAAATCTTCTCTAATAGATGATTATGATTTAAAAGTAATTAATAATGATATAGATAATTATAATTATTCAAATATTTATAATAAATTAAGACTTGGAGAATACTTAGATAATTACTATATATATGGAGAAAAGAATAAGAGTATTAATATACTAAATAATACCTATAAAATACCTTATCGAGATTATTCTAATAATTTTACTGGTATAAATAATAATACTTATCTAAAGAACTTACCATATCCCTTAAATCTAAGTTATACATCACTAAATACTTATAATGAATGTCATTTTAAATACTATATAAGATATGTTTTACGATTAGAACCATATGAAGATAAGTTTAGTACTTTTATTGGATCTATGTATCATGAAATACTAACTTTGTATAAAGATAATAATTTTGATTTTGAAGAAGTCTATAAAAAATATATTGAAGAAAGAGACTTATCATTAAAAGAAAAACTATTATTAATAAAGATTAAAGAAGATTTAATACTTTTAATAGAAAAATTAAAAGAACAACAAAAATT
>CACXFY010000196.1 GCA_902767005.1 uncultured Erysipelotrichaceae bacterium | reverse complement strand
GTTTCTTGTACTATTAAACATAAAAGAGCCATTGTTTGAGCAATTTCTAAACCATAAGTTCTTCCTACTAAGAAACATATAAGTACTAATATTGCTTCAATAACTGAACTAATACCTAAGTTAGCAATAATAAATGGTGTAAAGAAACTACTTGTACTTTTCCTTGGAGGTCTCTTCATAACATCCTTGGAGGCTTTTTCAAAAGCTAAACAAATTGCTAAAGCAGCATCAGTAACTAAGTCTATATATAAGATATGAATAGGAAGTAGGGCAGTAACTGATAAGAACATACCAATAACTACAATAAACATTTCTGCAAAGTTACTAGATAATGAATAAACAATAACATTACGTATATTATCAAATATTCTTCTTCCTTCAAAGTTAGCATCTACTATAGTACTAAAACAGTCATCTAAAAGTAATATATCAGCAGTACTCTTAGTAACTTCTGTACCAGTTTGTCCCATACCAATACCTATATCAGCTAGTTTTATTGAAGGAGCATCATTAACTCCATCACCAGTCATCGCAACTACTTTTTTATTCTTTTGTATTGCTTCTACAATTCTAACTTTATCTTGTGGCGATACTCTAGCAAAAACACTATAATTAAGCACTTTATCAGCAAGTTCTACATCAGAGAAATTCTGAAGATCTTTTCCTTCGATTCCTAATGAATCTTCATCAGCAAGACCAACTGTTTTCGCAATCTCCATTGCTGTTATTAAGTTGTCTCCAGTAATCATTATTGGAGTAATACCAGCACTCTTACAAGTAAGAATAGCGCCATATACAGAATCTCTAGGTGGGTCAATCATTCCAACCATACCTTGGAATATTAACTTATCTTCACTAAGTTTAGAACCTTCTTTATAAGCAAAAGCAATAACTCTAAGTGCTTTATGAGATAAATCTTGTTCCATCTTTGTAAATTCTTTAATCTTTTCTTTAGTAAGCTTTAATACTTTACCATCTACTACATAAGAAGTACAACTCTTTAATATTCCTTCTAAACTACCTTTAGTAAATAAATAAGTATTCTTTCCATTACTTACTTGTACACTCATCATTTTACGATCAGAATCAAATGGAATATCTCCAGTTCTATTATAAGTATTAATAGTATTTTTATAATTTATATTATTTTTAACACATATATCAATTAATGCTGTCTCTGTAGGATCACCAATTAATCTGTCACCTATATAAGCAGAATCATTACAAAGCATCATATTAAGTAACATTAAATCATCTTTATCATATTTAAACTTACCAGCTGGTAATAACTTATCATTACTAAACAACTGTGTAACAGTCATAACATTTTGTGTAATAGTACCAGTCTTATCAGAACAAATAACTTCTACATTTCCTAAAGTCTCAACAGAAGACATCGTTCTAACTATAGTATTCTTCTTACTCATAGCATTAACACCAATAGATAATGAAACAGTAATAACTGCTGGAAGACCTTCAGGAACAGCCGAAATAAGAAGTGATATTGCAAGCATAATTACTTGCATTAAATCATTGTGTAAGACAATTATATTATAGATAAATACAAAAGCTATAATTACTAAAACTATTTGTGTAAGTCTATTACTAATCTCTTCAATCTTTCTTTGAAGTGGAGTAGGTACATCTTTTTCATTAGTTAACTCTTCAGCAATCTTACCTAACTCAGTAGTAAGACCAGTTTCTGTTATTACATAAGTACAATGACCATTAGTAATATCACAACCACTATATAACATGTTATGTCTATCATTTATTAATACTTCTTCTTTAATTACTAAGTTATTTTTATATACTGCTTGACTCTCACCAGTCAAAATAGATTCATTAACTGATAAATTAGAGAATTCTATTATTCTACCATCAGCTGGGATTTTATTACCTGCTTCTAAGTAAACAATATCACCTGGAACTAAATCAACAGAATCTACTATTTCATCCTTACCATTTCTTTTAACCTTACAATTCAATGTCTCAAACTTTTGTAAGGACTCAATCTGAGCCTCAGCTCTAGATTCCTGTAAATAACCCATTATAACATTAATAAAAATAATTATAATGATTAATATCGTATCCGTAAAAGGTTCATGAGTAACAATTTCATATATAAATGATATTACAGATACTATTAATAGTAACTTAATCATCATATTATCAAATTGACTTAATAAGACTTTAAACTTAGTACGTCTATTCTTATTTTCAATTCTATTTTCACCATATTGTGCCAGTCTTTTATTGACTTGACTAGAACTTAATCCATCTTTAGTAGTATCTAATTCTTTTAGAACATCTTTTATATTTTTTCTATACATAAAGCACCTCTCTAGTATAAATTATATCATAAAAAAAATACAAAAAAAGAAGAAGTGTAATAAACTTCTTCTTAAATTATTCTCCAACAGTCATTCCAGATTCAGGTGGGGTAGTAGGAGGTTGCTGTGGAGTAGGATCTGTATTAGTATCTCCACCAGTATCATCACCACCAGTTGGTTCAGTAGGCTCTTCTTCCTCTTCCTCTTCGGGTTCCTCAACTTTTACTTCTTCCTTACCAGATCCAAGAGTTAATGTAATACTCTTACCTCTATCTAATCTAGCTCTAGCTGGCACACTTTGAGCAGTAACATAACCACTACCTTTAAATGTACAAGAAAGTCCTAATCTAGAACATGTAGCTCTCGCTTGAGATTCAGAATCTCCAGTAAAGTCAGGCATTAGACTAAATCCACCACCATCACTTAAACCTTTACCGATAACTTTCTTCTCATATGGTTCATTAATAGAGAAACTAAATTCAGTAATTGGCTCATGACTAAGTAATTCTAAGTTCTCTTTCATAGCACGAATAATTGCTTTTCTACTAGCATTACTTGGAATATAATCCCAAAGTACCATACGAGCTCTTTCATCATAAATCATTTGTCCAGAACCCTCTAAATATAATTGTTGAATATTTACAAGTTCTGCTTCTTTACTACTACGAGTAACAATATCTTTACCAACATTATAGAAAGCTAATATTTGTTTAGTAGTTAAATTAGTATCTAAACTATTAGAAATAGTATTAAGTATTTTCATAAATGTAGATACATCTCTAACATCTTTCATTTTATTAATTAAAGCTCTAATAATTTCTTGTTGGTGTTCAGCTCTACCAAAATCACCATTTTGTAATTGTTTTCTGTTTCTTGCGAAAACTAATGCTTGTTCACCATTTAATGTTTGATGACCAGCTTTGATACATACTGTTCCACCACGTGATGAATCATCTGTACATAATGTCTTAGGAACATCAACTTCAAC
>CACXFY010000195.1 GCA_902767005.1 uncultured Erysipelotrichaceae bacterium | reverse complement strand
ATATGTTAATGATGAAGTATTAACTAATAAGATTACTTTTAATGAAAATGGTCCAACAGTAGTACTATTTATTGGTGTTAATGGAGTAGGTAAAACTACTACTATTGGTAAAATAGCATATCAATTAAAGAGAGATGGTCATAAGGTATTATTAGTTGGAGCTGATACTTTTAGAGCAGGAGCTGTTGCACAACTTGATGAATGGGCTAAAAAAGTAGATGTAGGTTTCTTTGGTAAAGAAGAAGGAGCAGATCCAGCTAGTGTTGTATATGATGGTATAGAGACTGCTAAAAAGGAAGACTATGATGTAGTTCTTGTTGATACTGCTGGGAGATTACAAAATAAAGTTAATCTAATGAAAGAATTAGAAAAGATGAATAAAGTAATAGATAGTTTAGTAGATGGTGGATGTAGTGAGACTTTACTAATTATAGACGCTACTACTGGACAAAATGGTATTAGCCAAGCAAAAGCATTTAAAGAGATTACTAATATTACAGGAATTGTATTAACAAAATTAGATGGTACTGCTAAAGGTGGAATAGTACTTGCGATTAAAGAAGAAGTAGGGGTACCAGTTAAGTATATTGGACTTGGTGAAGGAAAAGATGATTTATCAGTATTTGATATTGAGAAATATATATATGGTTTATTTAAGGATATGATGTAAATGAAAAAAGAAAAGAAAAGTCCAGTTAATAGATTTAATATATTATTTGTAGATTTACAAATGGTATTAACGTTACTTGTAGTTGTGTTTTTTATAATAGGATTTTTTAATCAGAAGTTTTTAATTGCTACTGAAATATGTCTTGGTTTAGATTTATTCATGATGGCATATAATAATTATTTAATATATAGAAGACGTAATATGACTATAATATATATAGTTATTGGAGTGTTGGCACTACTTAGTGCATTATTAGGAGTGGTATAGATGGATGAAGTAGTTTATTATAGTGAGTTATATGATTTATATGGAGAATTACTTACTGATAAACAAAGAAAATATTTTGAAGATTATTATTTTAATGATTTAAGTTATGCAGAGATGGCTGATGATTTTGATGTTAGTAGAAATGCAATATTTAAACAAGTTCATATTGTTACTGATAAATTAGTTGAATATGAGGAAAAATTACACTTATTAGATAAAAAGAAGAAGTTATTAAAGATAATAGGTAAAATAGATGATAAAGATATTAAAGATAAGTTAGAAGAATTGCTATAATACTTATCTTTTTTTCTTGTAAAAAGATTAAAAAACTTGTATAATTTTATTTAGAATAGGGAAAAAGTAAAGAGGGGAAATAATATGTTTGATAGAATTACTTATATTAGCAATACAGGATGCAATATTATCTTAAAAGAAGATAGAGATGTATCTATTAATTTGATGAATATGCATCTTATTTTTGAGGACGATACTAAAAAAGTATTAGGAGAAGTAGATGACCTTGATGGAAATATAGTTAAGGCCAGATTTTTGGGTGAAATAGTAGGAGATAAATTACTTGGTGGTACTATTAGAAAACCTTCTTTAGATGCTAAGATAAGAGTAATTGAAAAAAGTGAGATCCCACTAATTACTGGTACTGATACTACTGGATGGATGAAGCTTGGAGCAAGCCCTTTCTATGATGGATTTCCTGTTTACCTAGATGTTAATAATTTCTTTAGTAATCATTTTGCTATATTTGGTAATACTGGATCTGGTAAATCTTGTGGTGTATCTAGATTATTTCAAAATATGTTCCATGATCAAAGATTAAATCCTTATAAAGCAAATATAGTTATATTTGATTCTTCAGGAGAGTATTATAATGCATTTAGTAATCTAAATAGTGTTAATAGTAATTATAATTATAGATTTATTAGTACTAATGAAACTGAAGGTATAGGAGAAAAGTTAAGATTACCAATTTATTTATTAAATAAAGATGATATGGCTTTACTTTTACAATGTACTTCACATTCTCAATTACCTATAATTGAAAGAATGTTAAAGTTAGCTTTAGTATTTAGTCAAAGTGATATGGATGCTAATAACTATAAGAATCACTTAATTGCAAAGGCAATAATGACTATTTTATATACTAATGAGACTGCACCTAATAAGAGAAATGAGATATTCTCAATACTTGCTAGTTGTAGTACTCCAGAATTTAACTTAGAAGCACCTATTCAAGGTATTGGATATGTACGTAAGTTTAGAGAGTGTTTCTTAATTGATAATTCTGGTAACTTTACTGAAAGCGTATTACTTACTGAATATGTTAATTCATTTATAAAAGAAGAATATGATAATTATGAACCAGCTGGTAATGTTTTTTATGATTTAGATACATTAGAGAAAGCATTGAACTTTACTTTAATTAGTGAAGGTTGGTTAAGAAATGAACAAACTTATGGCGATTCAGTTACTATTAGAGTTAGATTACATGCTTTAATAGTTGGTGAAAATGCTAAATACTTTGATGTTAAAGAATTTGTTTCATTAGAATCATACTTATCTAGTTTATTAATTGAAAATGGTAGGAAATACCAAGTAGTTAATATTAACTTAAGTGATATAGATGATGACTTTGCTAAAGTATTAACTAAAGTTTATTCAAGATTAATATTTGATTTTTCTAAAGCTTTAAAGAATCGTGGTAGTATACCATTCCATATAGTTTTGGAAGAAGCACATAGATATATTCAATCAGATAATGATAGATTCTTATTTGGATATAATATATTTGAGAGAATTGCTAAGGAAGGACGTAAATATGGTGTAATACTTGGTATTATTACACAAAGACCAGTTGAACTTTCTGATAATGTTATTTCTCAATGTACAAATTTCTTAATATTTAAGATTAACCATCCAGCTGATCTTGAATATATGAGAAAAATGATACCTAATATTACTGATGAAATAGTTGAAAAACAAAAATCTTTACAATCAGGTACTTGTTTAGGATTTGGTTTAGGATTCAAAATACCATTAATTGTTAAAATGGAAATGCCTGATCCATCACCATTATCTAGTAACTGTGATGTTGTTAGAATTTGGAATGGTGGTTCTGTTCCTTCTAGTACACCTGCTAGTACACCAGTTAGTACACCTCAAAGTAGCCCAATGCCTGCACCAAGTTTTGCTACTTCTAGTGTAAAGGAAGAAAAAGAGGAACCAAAAGTACAAGAGGAAGCACCAAAATTAGAACAAGCACCAGCACAACAACAAACTACTTCAACCTTTGTAATTCCAAAAGAATTAGAGGAAAAGAAGGATATGGCTCCAGCGAATGAAGAATTGCCTAGTGTTAATTTAGGTATTCCTGAGAGTAATGATTTAACTGTACCAACATTGGTTAATGTAGTTGATGATACTAGTGGAGCGCCAGTACCTAGTTTATCACAAGATAGTGTTACTCCAGCTCTTGATCAAGCTGTTCAACCAAGTGGTAATAAATTTATGCCTAATTTAGATTTAGAGAGTTTAGATGAGGGTAGTGGAGAACCTGATTTTAGTTAATAAATAGTGCTTTTGCACTATTTTTTTGTTATAATAAGTGGTAGGTGATGCAGATGTTTGAAAGTTTAGGAGATAGACTACAAAATGTAATTCATAAGATTAAAGGTTATGGTAAGATTACTGAAGATAATATTTCAGAAATGATGAGAGAAATACGTCTTGCTTTATTAGAGGCAGATGTTAACTATAAAGTAGTAAAAGAGTTTACTAATAATGTTAAAGAAAAGGCACTTGGTGAAGAAGTAGCTTCTAGTATTAATCCAGGTGATTTATTTGTAAAAATAGTAAAAGATGAACTTACTTCTTTACTTGGTGGAGAATCAGAATCTTTAAATTTAAAAGGTAATCCAGCAACTTTAATGTTAGTTGGTTTACAAGGTTCTGGTAAAACTACTACTATTGCGAAATTAGGTTTATTTTTAAGAAAAAAGCATGCGAAAAAGCCTTTGCTTGTAGCTTGTGATGTATATAGACCAGCCGCAATTGATCAATTAAAACAACTTGGTAAACAATTAAATATTGAAGTTTACGAGGAAGGTAAGAAAGATCCAGTTGAGATAGCAGAGAACGCTATTAAATATGCTAAAGAGAATAAGTTTGATTATGTACTTATCGATACAGCAGGTAGATTACATATAGATGAAGTATTAATGGATGAATTAGATAATATTAGAAATAGTATTAATCCAGATGAAATACTATTAGTAATTGATTCTATGATGGGTCAAGATGCTATTAATGTAATTACTGGTTTCAATGATAAGTTACCACTTACAGGAGTTATTCTTACAAAATTAGATGGAGATACTCGTGGTGGTGTAGCTTTATCTGTTAGACATTTAACTAATGTTCCTATTAAGTTTATTGGTACTAGTGAAAAGATGGATGGATTAGATTCTTTTGATCCAGAAAGAATGGCTGGTAGAATCTTAGGAATGGGAGATATTATTTCTTTAGTTGAGAAAGCTACTGAAGAGATAGATGAAAAAGAAGCTGAGAAGACAGCTAAGAGAATGCAACAAGGGAAGTTTGATTTAGAAGATTTTTTATCTACTATGAAGCAAATGAAAAAACTTGGTCCTTTAGAGAATTTAATTAAGTTAATTCCTGGGGCTAAGAAGATGGGACTTACTGATGTAAAGATTGATCCAAAACAAATGTCACATATAGAAGCAATTGTTTTATCTATGACACCTAAAGAGAGAAGAAATCCAGATATTATAAAAGCAAGTAGAAAAACTAGAATTGCTAAAGGATGCGGATTATCTGTTCAAGAAGTAAATAAATTACT
>CACXFY010000194.1 GCA_902767005.1 uncultured Erysipelotrichaceae bacterium | reverse complement strand
TATACAGTACCACTAGCTCCCTTTAAAGATACTTTCTTAAAAAATATATTATTAAATAATCCAGTAACTAAAGAAGTAATCAATATCATTTCAAGTAATGGAATACTACCATATTTTTCTTCTAACATTGGACCAACTAATAATATAGTTAAAAAGTTATTCATAAAATGATTCCAATTTTCATGACCAATAGCATGAGTAACTAATCTAACATAAGTCAAAGGATTAAATATAGAACTTCTATAAGTACTAAATAATAATTTATTTGCTTTACCTTTAGTAATAGTATTAAGTATAAAAGCACCTAAACTAATAAAAAAATAACTTAATATTACTACTGAATTATATGAAAAATAATCAAACACTTCCATTTATTATCACCTAATTAATTATAACATAAAAAAAGTCTTATGAAAGACTTTTGAATATACTCTCAGGAATAGCTTCTTTTAAATACTTAAAGAATTCATCTTTAGTCATTTTATCAGGTTGTTGGATTAAAGATGTAATAACTTCAATAATACCAGATACATAGAATTTAGAAATAAAATCAGCGTAAGAATCATTATCAGCAATTTTACTAAATCTCTTATATACATCAGTAATAGCTTTTTCTTTTAATATATCTTTAGCAATACTACTAAAGTTATTCTTTAATACTTGAGAATATACATTAATATTACTATAAATATGATCATATAATAAACTAATAAATTTAAAATAAAATTCTCTATCAGAATCTATATTATCAAATTGTGATAATTCTTCAATAAATTCATATTGTAAATCAGCAATCATAGCTTCTAATAATTCATATTTATCAGCAAAATGATCATAAAAAGTACTTCTATTAACTAAAGCTACTGAACATATTTCAGATACTTTAATATTTTCAAAGTTCTTTTCTTTCATAAGTTTAATTAATCCCTCAAATAAATTCTTTTTAGTTTTAACAATTCGTAAATCTTCTTTCTTCTTCATAATAACCTCACCAGTATCATTATCACATATATAATACATTTTGTAAAGATAAACCACATTTGTAGGTATAATTATTATACAATTAATAGTAATTAGTTGGTAATCAAACACGAAGGAAGTTTTCTTTCTAGTATTTTATATAATAATGTACTAATATATTTCATTGAAATGAGGTAATATGATGAGAAAAACTGCAAATTTTATTACAAATCATAATAAATTAATAGTTATAATTGCCTTACTGTTATTAATACCTTGTATTATAGGTTATTTAAATACAAAGATTAACTATAATATATTAGTTTATTTACCAGATAACATTGAGACAATTAAAGGACAAAATATATTAAAAAATGATTTAGGTATCGGTTCATATGCTTTTATAATGACAGATAATAACAATGAATCAGAAATACTACAACTAGAAGAAAAGGTAAGAAAAGTAGATGGAGTAAACAAGGTAGCAAGTATTGTAGATTTACTAGGAACAACTATTGATAAAGATATGTTACCTGATGAATTATTACATAAAATATATAATAACGATGAAACAATAGTAATTGTTACATTTAAAGAAGGAACAAGTGCTGAAAAAACACTAATAGCTCTAGATAAAGTAAATAATATTGTAAAAGATGCCTCAAATGTAAATAGTCTAAGTCAAATGGTATTAGATACAAAAAAACTTTCAGATCATGAAGTAGTCGCCTACGTTCTAATAGCAGTATTATTATGTTTAATAATCTTAATAATATCAACAGATTCCTATATAATACCATTTTTATTATTATTAAATATAGGAATAGCTGTAATATATAATATGGGAACTAATATTTTCTTAGGAGAAATTAGTTATATAACAAAAGCTATAGCAGCAATACTTCAATTAGCTGTAACCACAGATTTTTCAATTTTCTTATATCATAAATATAAACAAGCTAAAGATAATAACAAAAAGAATACAAATGAAGAAAATATGGCAATTGCTATACAAGATACATTTACATCAGTTTTAGGTTCATCACTAACTACTTTTGCCGGTTTCTTAGCCTTATGCACAATGCAATTAACTCTAGGAAAAGACATAGGTATAGTTATGGCTAAAGGTATAATATGTGGTCTAATATGTGTTATGACTATATTCCCATCTCTATTATTAGTATTTGATAAGCAAATAACAAAATATCAACATAAAATAATACTACCAGAATTTAAAGGAATACAAAAAATTGTTATTAAACATAATAAACTAATATTAATAATATTCTTATTACTATTAATACCAGCATACATAGGAAATAGTAATTATAAAGTATATTATAAATTAGACGAATCATTACCAAAAAATTTACCATCACAAGTATCTAATTCTAAATTAGCTGAAAAATTCAATATAATCTCATCAGAAATAATATTATTAGACTCTAAAACAAAAGATAATAATATTGAAGAATTAGTAACAAAATTAAAAACAATTGAAGGAGTGAGTTCAGTTTTATCTACAGCTAAGTTAGTAGATCCAACAATAAAAGAATTGTTACCTGATGATCTCAATAATTTAATTAATAACGAAAAATATAAAATAGTAATAGTGAATTCAGATTATGAGATAGCATCTCCTAGATTAAATAAGCAAATAGAAGAAATGAACACTTTAATAAAAACATATGATAAAAACGCTATCTTAGCAGGAGAAGGGCCATTAATGAATGACTTAGTAAAAATAGCTGACCATGATTTTAAGGCCGTTAATTATACATCTATTATTGTAATATTTATAATAATGTTATTTGTATTAAGATCATTATCATTACCAATAATTTTAATTATATCAATTGAATTTGCTATCTTTACAAATTTAGCATGTGCTTTCTATACAAATACAACACTTCCATTTGTTGC
>CACXFY010000193.1 GCA_902767005.1 uncultured Erysipelotrichaceae bacterium | reverse complement strand
TTCAAGTTTCTGAGATACATCTATTGTATATACCTTCTTACTACTTGTGTTGACAAAGAAAACAGTTAAAATTAAGAAGCATGAAATCATTACTATTAATAAGGGAGCTATTACTTTCATCTTCTTAATTTTCTTTTTCTTTACCAGCAACGAACCACCTACTTTCTTATGACATATGGATCTATGGATGTACCATGTCCACTTGTTATTACTACATTTTTATGGAAATATACTACTGGTCTTATTCCGAACATCTCACCGGGTATTATTCCACCGTTTACAGCTGGACCTCGGTCAAAGACTGCTCCTGCTTCTCCAACTGTTTTAGAAGAATTAAGCATCCAATATGAAGCTAACTCCTCATCCCATTCTTCGAAAGCACTAAACATTTCATACATGTTTGGAGCTGATACCTTTAAATTGTATTTCTTAGTAGTTACTTCTTTTTGATATTTTATTTTTCCAGAATATATTGGAACTTCTATTTCATGATTAACAATATAATCTGTGGTAAAGTATCTGCTTGCTTTATTGTTAATGTAATAACCTATATTATCTTTCTTCTTTGGATTATATACATTGTCGTCTTGTGGATAGCTTATTTCAACAACTTCTCCATCTGATGGTTCCATAAGTGTTGCCATAGCTATGGCCTTTGTTGGGCCATTTTTTTCTTTTGCCACAATTTTCCATGCATAATCAGAATATAAGAAATATTCTCCAACGTATCTTTCATTTAAATACTGACTATCTGTTGGCATTTTTATATCGCCTAATTCATAAGGTTCTTCATAAGTGCCATCTCCAGTTTTTACGATAACATCAGGTTTTAATGTTAATACTGGTCTCACTCCCCAATTGTCTTCATATGGGAATGCTAAGTAAGGTTTCTTTTCTTGAAACTCTGATGCCCAAGATACATAAGCTTTTTTTGAATTTAATTGCTTATTAGCTGTCCAAGACATACTTGGAAGTTTTAAGAATGTTCCACTTTCTTGATTGGTTGTTAAATTAATATCTGTAATTGATGGAATGTATACGTATCTCTTTTCTGTATAAGCATCACATTTTGTTGTATCTAGTGTTGTATCAGTTAAAGCCATATTACAATACTCATTCTTAACTAATAATTTTTTAGCTTCATCACTGAAATTACTTAAATAGTATTCAAACCATTTATCTAAACCATCATAATTAACATTAGAAATATCTGTTTCAGCTACGATTCTTATTCCAGTTTTATCAATACCTATTATTCTAAACATCATTCCTGATAGTCTTAAGAAATTAGGAGCATCATCTCCAGAATAATAACCTGTTTCTGTATCATTTTTTATGGTATCTTTTAATACTTCTTTTACGATTATTTTTCTTTTTACCTCACTTTTGTTTTTTAATTTATCAAAAGCAATATATGATAATTCGTAAGTCCCTATTTCAGATGTGTCAACTTCACCTTTTATAGTGACATCTTTGACATCTAATTTACCATCAGTATTATCAATAACTGAAGAAATACCAGGATCATTAAATTTAGAATGTCTTGATACTACCATTTCTTCTTTACCATTTAGTTTTATTTTAGGTCCTTTATGATCTACGTGAGATTCTATTACTCCACATTTTAGATATGTAAAATATTTATACTTTCCATTTTCTTGCTTTACTTTTACCCAACTTTCTTTTAAGTTACATGGTGTATCTGTATATGGAATATAAATATCTTCTTTAATGTAAGAACCATTGTATAAATCTTGTAATGTTAATGTCTTGATTCTTGTTCCAGATGGTAACATAGTAGGATTTATTTCATAGTATCTTTCTGCTGCTTTTAGCATCTTTGCTTCGCTTTGTTTAAAGAATACCATAGGATATATCACCAAAAACCATACAAACATGATAACAATAGCAATACAGATAATAAGTTTTAGATACTTACTGTACTTCTTTATCATGTTCCTTCCACCTCTTCATTCAACCTATAGATATACTCTTTATTTCTAAGTACAAAATCAAATTCGGTTTTCTTTGAAGCCTTTGCTTCTTCTGGTACAAAGATATATAAGTACTTACCATTGTATTTTCCAGAAACAGCATTTTTGATGTTTACAGATTTTGTCTTACTCTTATTATCTATATAATTAATTTTACCATACTGAGATAAAAAGTCAATTAGTTCTTTGCCTTCAAATTCGTTTGAAGAGAAAGGTATTATAAAGGTTGTTTGACCATTAGGGGCTGTTTTTATTTCACTGTGCTTGTAACACAAGTTTTCGGCATCACAAGTTTCATAAATGTATTCAAACTCTTTAGATATCTGCATTCCTTCAAATGCTATGGTATCTTTCTTTTGATTTAGATTAATATCTAGCTCATCACCAGTATTTAATGTCTTTTCTTTTTGAATATGTGAAACATCTTCAATCTTTGTTTTAATTTTTCTTGAATATGGAGGATATTTATCTAATTCTTGATAATATAATACGAATCTATTTGCTTTTAAATCTTTAGATACTTTAAAGATTAGTATTAAGTCTATTGTTTCGTCTCTTTTAATTTTATGTACACCTTCATAAGTCTTACCCATGTCTTTGAATTCAGTAGCAAAAGTTCTATTAGTATAATCAAATATTTTTACTCCGTTAATGACATGGAAGTTATTAAGGTTTAATTCTCTTGTACTTTCATTGTTTTTTATACTGACATTAGCGATTATAAAATTACTCTTCTTACTAATTACTTTTCCAGCAAAATCTTTGTCAGTAAAGTAAGTATTATGTACTGTTATAGTATAGCCATTAGCGTTAAGAGTTTCTCCAGCTTTATAGCTCTTATTTGTAATAAAGATAAATGTATATAAATCTTTTACAATTATTATTGCTATTACAGCTAGAATAATATTAATAATAAATTTATGTTCTGTGTAAAAATAACCAATATAACGAATAGTTTTACGATATAATCTTACAAAAGCATATTTATCAATGTTGATATTAATTTCTAGTTCTTCACGGTCTTCATTACTTAATTCTAAGTATTCAGCATCTTGATTAAAGTTAAACTTCTTTAAGTCCATTCCTAAAGCACGTATTAAGAAAACTATAAATGATGGATATTGTAAGATGTTAAAAGTAACAAGTAAGTCTCTTATCATACGTATATTAGCAGTTTCTAAGTCACCATTATAGTTGTTAAAGTAACTACTAGTAAATAAGAATACAAATAAAAGACCAGCATAAGTTACTGTAGGTACTAAGTATAATTTCCAAGGTTTATTTTTGTGTCGTAATAAAAGCATTAAAGCAATTGATGTTGCGATTAGTAACAAAATTGCTAGTATAGAAAATATATTAATAATTCTTGATATTGGTTCATTGTAAGCATCATAAACACCTAAACGTCTAAATTCAGTGACAAAGCTAGATAGTTTTGATACAGAAAAGAATACATAAATCCATATTATGATAGCGGCAATATGTATCTTTTTAAAGTTTTTTATCAAAAAGGCATATGGTTTTCTGATAATCATACTATCTACTCTCCCTATTCTATATAATTATACATTATATAAATTATTTTTTAAAGGGTTTAAACAAAAAAAAACATAATTTACATTATGTTATTTTTTTATTTCATATTTGACAGAAAATCCATTAGTACTTTTGAACAATGGCTTGATATTTACTGTTAATAAAAACGCTGATGTAATTATTGAACTTAAAACAAGTATTAAAGTACTAAGTATTAATGCCTTTTTGCTGAGTTCAATTGTTTTCATGTGTCCTCTATTTAATTTCAATAATTTCAATTTCGTAAGATCCGTTTGGACTTTCTACAGTAACAACATCTCCTACTTTATGATCAAATAGAGCTTGAGCTATTGGTGATTCATTAGAAATTTTACTTTCAAATGGATCAGCTTCTTGACTTCCAACAATTTTATATTCTTCTTCGTCATCATCATCTACATATTTAATGGCAACTGTGTTACCAATGCTTACTTTATCATTTGATACTTCTTTTATGATTGATACATTTTCTAACATCTTTTCAAGTTGCTTAATACGTGCTTCGATGACAGCTTGTTCATTACGTGCAGCATCATATTCAGCATTCTCAGATAAATCTCCTAGAGATCTTGCTTCTTTAATAGCTTGAATATTTTCTGGACGTTTAACATTAATTAGTTCATCTAATTCTTTCTTTAAATCATCTAATCCTTCTTGTGTTAAATAAACTGTATTTTTATCTTTCATGTTAATCACCTCTTATATTTTGTTAGTTAATCTCTAGGCTTAACTTGCCATAGTATAGCATATATTTTTACACTTGGCAAGAAGCTTTTTTAACTATTTTTTGGGACTGTTCCCATTACTTAGAAAGTGCTAAAATTATATCACATTTTTCGTTTTTTTTCAAGTATTTTTTCACTTTCGTTTATAAATAATTCATCTGTCATACCTGAGATAAAATCTATTACTTGTCGTTTAGTAGATGTATTATCTAAATAGTTAGATGTCTTACTATTTAAAAATATTGAATATATTAAACTTTCTTCATTATTATTCTCAATATCATCTACATATTGTTTATATAATTCATTCATTCCTTGTTCATATTTTTCTCTATCCTGAGCTGTCATACTTTTTGAATATATATGTTCATAATTAAACTTTTTTAGTGATATCAAAGCATTATATACTTCATCACTCATTTTTATATATGGTTTATTAATACTATTTTTTATTATGTCTAAAATAATAGTATTAATAATATCTTTGTTATTGTCACCTAATACATCTATTATTTCTTTTGGTATTTCTTCTCTTTTAATATTACCAAGTATTATGGCGTCTTCTATATCTCTACCAATATAGCCAATAATATCACTTATTCTTACAACACATCCTTCTAATGTCATAGGATGATTTTTATTTGACTTAGGCAAGTCAATATAGGCTTCATTATATTCTTTTAAGAATTCTTCTTTATCTTTTTTTACTGGAGTATATGTATTATCTAATATTTCTCCATTATGGCACATTATTCCATCTAGTACTTGAATAGTTAGATTAAGTCCTCTTCCTTGTCTTTCAACATTCATATAGTGTCTGACACTTTGAATGTTATGAGCAAAATATTCTCCTAATTCTCTTCTACTTATTTCATTTAATATAGCTTCTCCAGCATGACCAAGTGGTGTATGACCTATATCATGTCCTAAAGCTATGGCTTCTATTAAATCTTCATTTAGATTAAGAGCTCTTCCAATAGTACGAGCTATTTTACTTACTAATTG
>CACXFY010000192.1 GCA_902767005.1 uncultured Erysipelotrichaceae bacterium | reverse complement strand
TTTATGATGTTAGATAATTATGTTGATTATAAAAAAATAAATACTAAATGGTCTACAAAATTTAATGGTAAATATATTAAAGATAAGATAAATGGTGAAGAAACTATTTTATTGAAACCACAATCATATATGAATTTAAGTGGTGGAGTAGTAAAAAAATATGTAGATTATTTTAAAATACCAATAGAGAATGTGATTGTTATTTCTGATGACATGGATTTATTTGTAGGTAATTTTAAAATAAAAGATAAAGGATCTTGTGGAGGACATAATGGTTTAAGAGATATTGAAAAGAATCTTGGTACTAGTCTTTATAAGAGAATAAAGATTGGTATTGCCAAAGATAAAAGTATTGATACTAAAGATTATGTTCTTGGTAAGTTAAGTAAAGAAGATTTAGATATAATATTTGATTTATCTAAAGTAATAAATGAAGTAATTGATGATTTTTATGGTATGCCTTTTAATGATATGATGAGCAAATATAATAGAAAAAATAGGTGATCATATGAATTTTTTTACAGATTTAATTCAATTTGATTTAAAAAAGCACATGGGTATGGTTGGTCTTACCGATGAGTTTTTTTGTGTCTATTTAAATAATTTGTTTTTAAAGGAAAAGAAGAATATTTTAGTTGTAGTTAATAGTTTATATGAAGCTAATAAACTGTATTCTACTATTAGTAGTTTAAATGATAATACTTTATTGTTTCCAATGGATGATTTTTTAACTAGTGAGGCTCTTGCTATCTCACCTGATTTACAAGTAAGTAGAATGGAGACTTTAAATAAATTAGTAGATGGTGATAAGTATATAGTTATTACTAATCTTACTGGATATTTAAGATATTTGCCTAATAGAGAGTCGTTTATTAAAAATATTATTAATTTAAAAGTAGGGGATGTTTTAGAACCTAGTAAACTTGTAGAAAAATTGGTATCTATTGGATATGTTAGAGATAGTATTGTTTCAAAAACTGGAGAATTTGCTGTTCGTGGGTTTGTAGTTGATGTTTTTCCTATAGATAGTGATGATCCAATTAGAATAGAATATTTTGATGATGAGGTTGAATCAATACGTATTTTTGATAGTGAAACACAGAAATCTATTTCTAATTTAAATGAGATTGTAATTAAACCTTATTTTGAGTTTGTTACCGATAATCAAGTTCTTGAAAGTGAGTTTGGAAAACAAAAATATCTACCTAAATATAGTGATGTTATTAACATAAATGACTTTTTAGAAGAAAATTATACTTTTTTTAAAGATTATGAACAAATTGAAATTAGTTATCAAAATATGGTTCAAGAAATGTTAGATTATAGAAATGAAAAAGATAATGATTTTGATGGTAATTATATGTTTGAATTAGATTCATTAAAAGTAAATTATCCAATTTATTATATGGGTATTAATAATATGAGTAATAATATAGATATTTCAAGTATTGTTAATTTTAATGTTAGGACTATTACTACTTTTTCTGAAAATGTAGATAGAATTAATACTTATATTCGTGAGGGTATTAGTAATAAGAAGACAATTATTATTTGTTTAAAGAAATATCAATTAAAATCGATTATTAAAGCTTTAAATATGAAGTTTATTGAAACTACTTTTGATAATATTCATTTAAATGAAGTTAATTTAATAGAAGGTAATTATTCTAATGGATTTGAATATAATAATATTATTTTATTAACTGCTAATGAATTATTTAATATTAATAATAATAAGAAAAAATATCATACTAAATTTAAATATTCTACTACTATCAAAGATTATAATAAGCTAGCTGTAGGTGATTATGTAGTTCATAATGTTCATGGTATTGGTGTTTATAATGGTATTAAAACATTGTCTTTATATGGTATATCTAAAGATTATTTAGAAGTGTTATATCAAGGTACTGATAAGATTTATATTCCAGTTGAAAAAATAGATATTCTTGGTAGGTATTCTGGTGGAGAAGGTTCTGCTCCTAAAATTAATAAATTAGGTGGTACTGAATGGCAGAAGACTAAGGCTCGTGTTAGAAGTAAAATTACTGATATTGCTGATAAATTAATAAAATTATATGCTGAAAGAGAATCGAGACGTGGTTTTGCTTTTTCAAAAGACTGTGATATGTTAATTGATTTTGAAAATGATTTTCCATATGAATTAACTAAAGATCAAGCTCTTGCGATTAAAACAATAAAAGAAGATATGGAAAAAGCTGTTCCTATGGATAGGTTATTATGTGGTGATGTAGGTTTTGGTAAGACAGAGGTAGCTTTTGTTGCATCTTTTAAAGCTATGTTAGATTCTAAACAGGTATTATTTTTATGTCCTACAACTATTTTAGCTAATCAACATTATGAAAATGCTTTAGAAAGATTTAAAAATTATCCAGTTAGTATTGCTTTATTAAATAGATTTACTTCTACAAAAGAGGTAAATAGAATATTAGAAGGTTTAAAGAATGGTACTATAGATATGGTAATTGGTACTCATAGATTACTTAGTGATGATATAAAATTAAAAGATTTAGGCTTGTTAATAATAGATGAAGAACAAAGATTTGGAGTAATGCATAAAGAAAAAATTAAACAATATAAGAGTAATGTTGATGTTCTTACTTTAACAGCAACACCTATTCCAAGAACATTACAAATGTCTTTAACTGGTCTTAGAAGTTTATCTTTAATTGAGACTCCTCCAATAAATAGGTATCCTATTCAAACTTATGTTGTTGAAGAGAATAAGCAAATATTAAAGGATGCTATATATAAAGAGATGTCTCGTAATGGTCAAGTGTTCATTTTATATAATCGTGTTCAATCTATTGAAGAAGCTGCTAATAGAATACAAAATATTGCACCAGATGCTAGAATTACTATTGTTCATGGTCAAATGACTAAAAATGATCTAGAGTCTAGATTAATGGATTTTATTAAGCATGAGTATGATATTTTAGTTTGTACTACAATAATAGAAACAGGTATTGATATTCCAAATGTTAATACACTAATAGTAATAGATGCTGATAGATTTGGTCTTAGTCAATTATATCAAATACGTGGTAGAGTTGGTCGTAGTGATAAAATTGCATATACTTATTTAATGTATCAACCTTTTAAAACTTTAACTGATACAGCTGTTAAAAGATTAAATGTTATAAAAGAATTTACTGAACTTGGTAGTGGTTTTTCAATTGCTACTCGTGATTTATCTATAAGAGGTGCTGGAGATATATTAGGTAGTGAACAAGCTGGTTTTATTGATAGTGTTGGTATTGATTTATACTTAAGAATGTTAAATGAAGAAGTAAATAAGAGAAAAGAAAATGTTGAAATAGAAGAAGAGGAAGAAGATAATTCTAATCCTTTGTTAAATGTTGCGACTCATATTGATGATAATTATGTAAGTGAAGATGATTTAAAGATTGAAATACATAGAAAAATTAATGAAATTGATAGTCGTGATAAATTTAATCAAGTTAAAGATGAATTAGAAGATAGATTTGGTAAATTGGATGAAGACTTAATTATATATATGTATGAAGAATGGTTTGAAAAATTAGCTAGTAAATTAAAAGTAAAACATGTTAATCAGAGTAAGAATTCTATTGAAATGGTATTTGGAGAAGACTTTATAAGTAAAGTTGATACCGAAGAGTTGTTTGTCGATGCTTATCATGTAACTAATATGTATAGATTTTTAAGTAGAGGAAGTAATATTGTAATTGTCCTTGATATTATTAAGTTAGAAAAACATCCAGTTTACTATCTTGTAGAATTATTAGATAAAGTTTACGTTAAATTTTTTAATTCTATTGATAAAAAAAATAATAATTGATAAAGTTAATTATGTTGAAGTAATGCTAGGAGTGTAATGTAATGGATGAGTTAAAACAATTTATGGAACAACATATTAATAGTTATAAAAATGCAATAAAAGAAAGTATTAATAATAATACTTATGCTTTGTTTGAAGAGGATATTGCATCTTTATTAAAGAAACCGCCATTAGATTCAATGGATCTTATTAAGAATAAATTAATTACTTTAGCTAAGAAAAATAGAATAGTATTAAATACTGAATCTCTTGATAAAATAGTGAATGAGTATAGGGATAATGTAATATTGTTTTTTAAAGAATTTGAAGAATATAGGGAAAAACAATTAATTACTATAGTAGATAAATATGAATTAAAAAAAGAAGAAGATATAATTAAAATTAATAAAAAAGAGTTTAGTAATATTAATAAAGACTTAAAGAAAAGACTTAAAGAGATTATTATTGATTCTTATAATAAGACCATAAAAAAGAATATTGATAGTATATATAAAGATGATGTTGATGCTGAAATTAAGAATAGTATTAATGATGAATTAGATAAATATATGAATAAAAATTATTTAAAACAAATAATTGAGGGAGTAGATTTTAAATTATTAGTAAAAGATACTACTTTGATTAATAATATTAAGGAAGCTGGAGATAGATATTTATTTACTATTAATAATTCTAGATTGTTAAATAACAAAGAATAATGTGTTGATAATTGATAATAATTATGATATATTATGTCATATATTTTAAATGTTGTGATGGAGAGTTTTATAAAAATGACATTTAAAGAGAGCTCTTGATGGTGGAAATAGGGCAATGGATTTTATAAAATATGGCTCTTGAACTATTATATCGATATGTAGGTATAATCGTAGATAGGCGTTAACTATTTGAGTGTGTAGTAGAGTTATTACAAAATAAGGTGGTACCGCGAGTAATTCGTCCTTATAGTGTAATAACTTTTTTATTTGTTAGGAGGGATAAAAATGGATAAAGAAAAATATTATATTACAACAGCAATAGCTTATACATCTGGTAAACCACATATAGGAAATACTTATGAAATAGTGTTGGCAGATGCAATTGCGAGATTTAAAAGATTGCAAGGATATGATGTTTATTTTCAAACTGGTACTGATGAACATGGTATAAAAATAGAAGAGAAGGCTAAAGAAGCTGGTGTTGAACCACAAAAGTTTGTTGATGATGTAGCAGCTGAAATTAAGAGAATTTGGGATTTGATGAATACAAGTTATGATAAATTTGTTAGAACTACTGATCCTAAACATGAAGAAGTTGTACAACATATATTTAAGAAGATGTATGATAAGGGAGATATTTATAAAGGAGAATATAGTGGTCTTTATTGTACTCCTTGTGAATCTTTTTGGACTGAATCTCAACTTGTAGATGGTAAGTGTCCAGATTGTGGAAGAGAAGTTGAACAACAAAGTGAAGAAGCTTATTTCTTTAAATTAAGTAAATATCAAAAGCAATTAGAAGAGTATATTGAAACTCATCCTGAGTTTATACAACCTGTTGCGCGTAAGAACGAAATGTTAAATAATTTTATTAAACCAGGTCTTCAAGACCTTTGTGTATCAAGAACGTCATTTAAATGGGGAATTCCTGTTGACTTCGATGATAAGCATGTTGTTTATGTATGGCTTGATGCATTAACAAACTATATTACTAATATTGGTTATGATGTTGATGGTGGAGATGAGATGTTTAAGAAATTATGGCCAGCTGATTTACATTTAATTGGTAAAGATATTATTAGATTCCATACTATTTATTGGCCTTGTTTCTTAATGAGTTTAGATATACCTTTACCAAAAATGGTATTTGGACATCCTTGGTTACTAATGTCTAGTGATAAGATGAGTAAGTCTAAAGGAAATGTTATTTATGCTGATGAATTAGTAGAAGAATTTGGTGTTGATGCGGTTAGGTTCTATTTACTTCATGAAATACCTTTTGCTAGTGACGGAAATATTACTCATGAATTAGTTATTGAAAGAA
Organism: uncultured Erysipelotrichaceae bacterium; assembly: GCA_902767005.1. Next base: position 10,708 of record CACXFY010000192.1, on the reverse strand, counting down.
TAAATAGTGAACTTGCTAATGTATTAGGTAATTTAGTACAAAGAACTATATCTATGGGACATAAATATTTTGAAGGAAAGATTACTAATAAACAAGTAGAAGAAGATGTTGATAAAGAATTTATTAATTCAATTAATAATTTAAAAGAGATTACTTTTGATAAAATGGACAAACTACAAGTAGCTGATGCTATGACAGAAATATTTAATGTTTTAAGAAGTAGTAATAAGTATATAGATGAAACTACTCCTTGGGTACTTGCTAAGGATGAAAGCAAGATGGATAGATTAGAGACTGTATTATTTAATTTATTAGAATCTATTCGTGTTTGTGCATTATTATTAGATCCTTTTATGCCAGATACTAGTAAAGAAATATTTAAACAAATTAATAATAATAATGATTCTTTAGGAGTAGCTGAAGATAATAGTTATGAATTAGGTGAAGCTAGTCCATTATTTAAAAGAATTGATAAAGAGAAGAAATAATTCTTCTTTTTTTTGTTATAATAATCTTGGAGGGATAATATGTATATAGATACGCATTGTCATTTATCTGTCGAAGATTATGAGGATATTGATGTAGTAATAAAGGAGAATTTAGAAGCAGGAGTTAATAAAATAATTGTTTCTGGATGCGAAGAGAAAACTATTTATGAAGCAATAGAGTTAAGTAAGAAATATGATTGTGTATTTATTACTATTGGTTATCATCCAGATCAAGTTGATAATGTAACTGATGAGATGTTAGATAAATTAAAAGAATTATTAAAACTACCAAAAGTAGTAGGTGTTGGTGAAATAGGACTAGATTATTATTGGGTAAAAGATAATAAAGATAAGCAGATTGAACTATTTGAAAAACAATTAAAGATTGCTGAAGAGTTGGGTAAAAGTGTTGTTATTCATAGTAGGGATGCTACTTTAGATACTATTAATACATTAAAAAAGTATAAGGTGGTTGGTGATATTCATTGTTTTAGTGGTAGTGTTGAAACTGCTAAAATATATATTTCTATGGGATATAAATTAGGAATTGGTGGAGTAGTTACTTTCAAAAATAGTAATTTATATAAAGTGGTTGAAGAGATTGGAATAGATAATATATTACTTGAAACTGATTCCCCTTATTTAGCACCAGTACCTTTTAGAGGAAAAACTAATAGTTCAAAGTATATTCCTTATATAGCTTCTAAAATAGGAGAAATACTTAATATAAGTGTTGAAGAAGTAGGAAAAATTACTTCAAAAAATGCAAGTCAATTGTTTGACTTAGATTAGTGATTATGATAAAGTATAAATTGATAATAGGGGTCTCTTGAGGTGATATTATGAAGCTGTCATATAAGAAACAAATTTTCTTTACAAGTATAGCTTTAGTAGTAATATGTCTTCTGATTATGATTTTTATTTTCTATCTAAAAGATAATAAACATGAAGAAGTAGGAATACTAAAGAATAGTTTAACTGATGAAAATGATACATTAGAATTATCTGGAAGGTTACCTTTATCAGATTATGTTGTAAAGAATAAAGATATTCTTACTTTTGATGAAGATGTAGTCGACTATGTTAGTTTTAAAGTTACATCAGAAGGATATAATGGAGATTTTACTATTTTCGTTGAAGATTGTAATGAAGATAATGAAAAGGCTATTGAGGATGGTTATATTAAGGTATTAGTTACTGATAGTAATAACAATCTATTGTCTACTACAGCTAATGGACCTGTTAATTCTATTAAGAAGTTAAAGGTATATCCAAATAAACTATCTAAGAAAATAGTCTATATTGATAATATAAAAAGTGGGATGGAAAAGAATTATATATTAAAAGCATGGGTTGATAATACTTTTTTAGCGGATGAAGAAAAGAATTATTGCTTAAAAGTTAGTGTGGAGTAGGTGAAAGAATGGAAGAAAAAGAAAATATTTCTAAACAAACATTTATTATAATTGGAGTTATTAGTGTAATAATTTTAGCTGTTATAATTGCGGCTGTTGTAGTTAGTGTAAATACTAAACCAAAAGTTATTAAAGAAACTAAGGAAGGGGCAGATATTACACTTAATTATGGTGGTGAAGTTAGTGGATTAACTATTACTGATATGAAAGCTACAAAAGATGAAGATGGTATTAAGTTAAGTGCTGCTGATAAGACATTTAATTTTACTGTTAATACTGAATTAATAGAAGCAAAACAAGCTAGTTATGAAATCTTTGCTACTAAAGATGAAGAAAATTGTACAGTAGCAGATGAGTATTTAAAATTATATTTAGAAAAAGAATCTGATGGTACTTTTAATAAAGTAATAGAACCAATTGAATATAATGCTTTAACTAAAAAAGATAGTATGGGTGTTAAGTCAGGATCTATGGTTTTATATAAGGATTCTGTTAATTCATCTAAAGCAATTAACTATAGATTAAAGATGTGGATAAGTGATCAGTATAAAGCTAAAGCTGGAGCTAAAGATAACTGTACTATCTCTGTAGGTATTGTAGGAAAAGCAAAATAGAGTGTGTAAAGCACTCTTTTTTTTTCTTAAAAATAATTATTTTTTAGAAATTACATATTATAATGTAGATAAGGTAGGTGATAAGGTGAGTGATAATTTACAAAAGAAGAAACACATAAAAAATGTATTTTATTTATCTCGTTTTATGGCCAAAGCCTTTTTAATGGCAATATTTGGTATACTTAGTATTATTTGTTTAATATTTATTATATATTTTGCTGATGTGTTAATTAATTTAAATAGAGGAGTATATAAGTATCCATTATTTGGTGCTTATGTGATAGTATCTCCAAGTATGGTTCCTACTATAAATGTAGGAGATGGAATAGTTATAAAACGAAGTTCTGATAATGAATTAAAGATAGGAGATATTATTACTTTTTCTTCAAAAGATATTAGATATTCTGGACTTACGGTAACACATAGAATTGTTAATAAGAAACAGACTAAAACAGGAAACTATATATATCGTACTAAAGGTGATCATAATGATATGGAAGATCCTTCTTCAGTTAGTTTAGATAATATATATGGAAAAGTAATTTTAAAAATACCTAAAATTGGATATGTTCAACAATTCTTATCTAAACCAATTAATTTTATTTTAGTATTTGTTGGTATAATATCAGTAGTATTAATATATGATGGTATTAGAATTGCTGTTATGGTTGGTAAGAAAGCTTAAGCTTTCTTTTTTTTTATCTTTTTAATATAATATGTTTGTGGTGGGAATATGGAAAAATATAATGTTAGATTTAAAAAGAAGTTTGGACAGAACTTTTTAAAAGAAGTAAATACTGTAAAAAAGATTGTTGATGTTGCTGATATAGATAGTAATTCTTTAGTTATAGAAGTAGGACCAGGTGGTGCTATTATGACTAGAGAGTTGGCTAATCGTGCTAAACAAGTTCTTGCTTATGAAATAGATAATGATTTAGAAGATGAAATATATTCTAAGATAGAGGGTTATTACAATATTAGTGTCTTATTTAAAGATTTTTTAGATTCAGATATTAAAAAAGATTTAGAGAAGTATGATTATGATAAATTGTTTTTTGTTAGTAATGTTCCATATTATATAACTACACCTATTATTATGAAATTAATAGATAGTAATTTAGTATTTAATAAAATAGTTATGATGGTACAAAAAGAAGTTGGTGATAGATTTTCGACTAAATGTGGTAATAAGAATTATGGATCTATTACGGTATTATTGAATTACTATTATGATATTAAAAAAGAGTTTTATGTTTCGAGAAAGCAATTTGTACCAGAACCAAATGTTGATAGTGTTATTGTTTCTTTTACAGAAAAGGAAAATAAGTTAGAATTAAAAGACCTTGATTTCTTCCAAAAAGTGGTAAGAGATAGTTTTCAATTTAAGAGAAAGACAATTAGAAATAACTTAAAAAAATATGATTTAGATGTAGTAGAAAGAGTATTAAATAAACATAAGTTTGATTTAAGTGTTAGAAGTGAGATGCTTCCATTAGAAGTATTTGTTGATATTTCAAATGAATTATATGACTACAATAAATAAAAAATGTTTGCAATTTAATGATTATTATTATAAAATTGTGTTAGAAGTAATTATACTTTAAGAGGGAGGAATTCATTATGGAGATTACATCTGTTAATGTACGTAAAATCGATAAAGAAGGTTCACGTATGAAAGGTATAGCATCAGTATTGTTAGATGATAGTTTTGCTGTACATGATATTCGTATTATTGAAGGAGATAACGGTCTATTTATAGCAATGCCTAGCCGAAAGACAGCTACAGGTGGATACCGTGATATTGCTCATCCAATTAATCCAGAAGTTCGTTCTATGTTTGAGGATGCTATTTTAAAGGCATATGACGAAGCTGAAGATGAAGAAAAGGAAGAAGAATAATAAGATGCTTTAGCATCTTTTTTTTGTAAAAACTTGTAAATTAACGTTATTTGACACACCTAAAACTTCAAATATATTGTATAATATAAGTTGAAAAGGTAGGTGAAAGTGATGGCTAAAAAGAAAACTAAAGCAAAAAGAAAAATTAGATTTTTTTCACTTGGTTTATTGTCTATGATTACTATTGTTGCTGTTACATTCACCTTAGGAAAATACTGGATTGAGATATATGAGAAGTATCAACAAAAGAAATCACTAGAAAAGCAATTAATAGAATTACAAGAAAAAGAATTGCAATTGAAGGTGGATGCTGATAAATTACAAGATCCTGATTATATTGCAAGATATGCTAGGGAGAAGTATTTATATTCAAAAGATGGAGAATTTATTATTAAAATACCGGAAGAATAATATATTTCTTCTTTTTTTATGTTATAATACTAGTTAGTTAAAAAAGGAGGTATTTATGTTATATATAGAAAAATCCTTTGAATTTCATGATGGAGATACTATTGTTATTGGATGTAGTACTGGACCAGATTCAATGGCTTTAGTTGATATGCTACTAAAGATTAGAGATAAATATCATTTATCTTTGATTATTTGTCATGTTAATCATAATGTACGTGAGGAAAGTAAAACAGAAGAAGCTTTTATTAAAAGATATTGTGAAGAAAATCATATTTTATTAGAATCAATGGTTATTGAAGAATATGGAGATGATAATTTTCATAATGAGGCACATAATATTAGATATAGTTTCTTTGATAGTGTCGTTAAAAAGTATGAAGCTAATTATTTAATGACTGCACATCACGGAGATGATTTAATAGAGACAATTTTGATGAAAATAGTTAGAGGTTCTAATATTCTTGGTTATAGTGGTTTTAGAAAAGAAATAGATATGGGTACTTATAAAGTAGTAAGACCATTAATTGAATTTACTAAGGAAGAGTTAGAACAATATGATAAAGAGAATAATGTTAAATATTATGTAGATGCTTCTAATGATAAAGATAAATATACAAGAAATAGATATCGTAAATATGTATTACCTTTTTTAAAAGAAGAAGAAAAGAATGTTCATTTAAAGTTTTATAAATTTAGTAAAACGCTACAAGAAGCAGATAATTTTCTTGTTAAAGAAAGAAACAAAGCTTTAAAAAGAGTGGTTGAAGATAATAAAATTAACATAGATGCTTTTAATGAAGAGGATATTTATATTAAGAAAGAAATATTATATTATATTTTAAATAAATTTTATCCAGATAATTTAATATTAGTTAATGATAAACATATTGAATTATTATTTGATTTAATAAATAATAAGAAAGCAAATTCTTTTGTTAATTTACCTAATGAAGTTGTTGCTTATAAGAGTTATAATATGATAGAATTAAAGCGTGAAACAGAAGTTATTTCTTCTTATGAAGTAGAGTTTGATAATTATGTTTCATTACCAAATAATCATTCAATTAAGAGAATAGAATCTACTGATGATAATAGCAATTATATTTGTAGATTAAATAGTAAAGATATTACTTTACCTTTGATTGTAAGAACTAGGAGAATTGGTGATAAAATTCGAATAAAAAATTTAAATGGTTCTAGAAAAGTAAAGGATGTTTTTATAGATAAAAAAATAGCTTTAGATAAACGAGATTCTTGGCCTATTGTGGTTGATTCTAAAGATAATGTGGTATGGATACCAGGTATTACGAAATCTCAGTTTGACAAAATGAAGAATGATGATTATGATATTATACTTAAGTACGAATAAGGAGGAAAACGCGTGAATAATAATAACAAAATAGATAGTAAAGCTATTAGAAGAGGAATTTTACCATATGTATTTTTATTAATTATTATACTTGGAATATTCTTTGTTTATAATGTAGCTGATAAAAAAGTTAATAAATTAACTTATAATCAATTTGTTGAAAAACTAGATCAAGGTGAAATAAAGAAATTAAAATTAACTGCTCATGGTAGTGCTTATACTTATGAAGTAGAAGGTACTCTTAAAGATTATAAGAAGAATGAATCTTTTACTGCTAAGTTACCACTTAGTGAAACAGTAATGAAAAAGATTGTTCAAGCTAGTGATGAGCAAAATTTTAAAGTAGAGGTATATAGAGATCCTGAATCAAGTTCAATATTATTAATATTAATTAATGTTGTACCTTTATTATTACTATTAGTATTTATATTCTGGTTCTTTAATAAACAAATGGCTGGTAATAAGAGCAGTCTTGATTTTGGAAAGAGTAGGGCTAGATTAAATAGTGATGATAACAAAGTAACATTTAAAGATGTTGCTGGTTTAAAAGAAGAAAAAGAAGAAGTAAAAGAATTAATTGATTTCTTAAAGAATCCAAAGAAATTCCAAAAATTAGGTGCTAGAATACCTAAGGGAGTTTTACTAATGGGTCCTCCAGGAACAGGTAAAACTTTACTTGCTAAAGCAGTAGCTGGAGAAGCAGATGTTCCTTTCTACTTCATTTCTGGTTCTGATTTTGTTGAATTATTTGTTGGTGTTGGCGCTAGTCGTGTTCGTGATATGTTCCAACAAGCAAAGAGAAATGCACCTTGTCTTATCTTTATTGATGAAATTGATGCAGTAGGTCGTCAAAGAGGTACTGGTTTAGGTGGAGGTCATGATGAAAGAGAGCAAACATTAAACCAATTACTTACTGAGATGGATGGATTTGGAGCTAATGAAGGAATAATTATTATTGCTGCTACTAATAGACCTGATGTATTAGATCCAGCATTACTTCGTCCAGGAAGATTTGATAGACAAGTTACTGTTAATTTACCAGATGTTAGAGGTCGTGAAGAAATACTTGGAGTTCATGCTAGAAATAAGACTTTAGCTGATGGTATTACATTAAAAAATCTTGCTAAAAGAACACCTGGTTTCAGTGGAGCAGATCTTGAAAACTTATTAAATGAAGCTGCTTTACTTGCAGTTAGACGTGATAAGAATGAAATTGGTATGAGTGAAATAGATGAAGCTACTGATAGAGTACTTATGGGTCCTGCTAAAACTTCACATAAATATAGTGAGAATGATCGTAAGTTAGTTGCTTACCATGAAGCTGGACATGCTGTTATTGGTATTAAATTAAAGAATGCATCAGATGTACAAAAAGTTACTATTATACCAAGAGGTTCTGCTGGTGGATATAATATGATGGTTCCTACAGAAGAGAAGATGTGTTCTACTAAAGCAGATTTATTAGAACAAATAACAGGTTTACTTGGTGGTAGAACTGCAGAAGAGGTTACTTTTGGAGAGATTACTACTGGAGCTCATAACGATTTTGAAAAGGCTACTAAAATTGCTCGTGCTATGGTTACAGAATATGGTATGAGTGATTTAGGTCCACTTCAATTTGAACAACAATCTGGAAGTGTATTCTTAGGTAGAGATTATAACAAACCTCAACACTTCTCTAATGAAGTTGCTAATGAAATAGATATGGAAATGAGAAAGATTATTGATGATTGTCATAAACATGCAACTGAAATAATCAAGAAAAACAAGCCATTGCTTAAGTTAATTGCTGAAACATTACTTGAGTATGAGACTTTAACTAAAGAACAAATTGACTATTTAGTAGAGCATAAGGAAATGCCAAAAGAAGACGATGATAATTTAGAAGCTATGTCTATTACTAAATTAAAGAAATTAGCAAAAGAACAAGGCATTGAGAATTATGAGGAAATGAATAAAGCAGAATTATTAAAAGAACTAGATCAATAATCTAGTTTTTTTCTTGAAAAATAATAAAAAAGTATTATAATATAGCTAAAGGAGTGAGGAGACATGGCTAAAAAAATAGCTGATAAAGAAAACTTAAAGAAGCTTAAGGATAAGGGAACAGGATTTTTTGGAGAATTTAAGGAATTTGTAATGCGTGGTAATGTTATGGATATGGCTATCGGTGTTATCATTGGTAATGCTTTCGCTGCTATCGTAACAGCACTAACTACTGATTTTATTAATCCATTAATTAATGGTATTGGTGGAGCAGAAGTTGGTGGTACTTTAAAAATCTATGGTGGACAAGTAATAAAATATGGTGACTTTATTACAGCTGTAATTAACTTCTTAATAATGGCTTTTGTATTATTTATAATGTTAAAGGCTGTTAACAAAGTTATGGCTATTGGTAAGAAAGAAGAGGAAGAAGCAGTTGTTAAAACTGATGAAGCTAAACTTCTTGAAGAAATCAGAGATTTATTAAAGAAACAAAAATAGTATGACAGGTTCCTAAAGGGAACCTTTTTTCTTGATAGGAGGATATTATGGAATGGTACATAGGAGATGTAAAAATAGATAATCAAATAGTTTTAGCACCAATGGCTGGTGTTTGTAATTCGGCATTTAGAAGAATTTGTAAAGAATTTGGATGTGGTTTAATATATGCTGAAATGGTAAGTGATAAAGCTATTACTTTTAATAACAAAAAAACTATTGATATGTTATATATGACTGAAGAAGAGCGGCCTATTGTTCAACAAATATTTGGCAGTGATAAAGAATCTTTTGTTGAAGCTGCTAAGTATATTTATGAAAATATGCATCCAGATATTATTGATATTAATATGGGATGTCCTGTGCCAAAAGTTGCTGTTAGAGCTCAAGCTGGTAGTGCTTTATTAAAGAATCCTCAAAAAATATATGAAATTGTAAAAGCGGTTGTAGAATCAGTACCAATTCCAGTAACAGTAAAGATTAGAAGTGGTTGGGATAAGAATAGTATTAATGCTGTAGAAGTAGCAAAGATAATAGAAAAAGCAGGAGCTTCTGCTATATGTATACATCCAAGGACAAGAAGTCAAGGATATTCTGGAAAAGCAGATTGGACTATTATTAAAGAAGTAAAAGATAATGTTTCTATTCCAGTTATTGGTAATGGAGATGTTAAAGGTCCAGAAGATGTATTAAAGATGCTTGAAGAAACTAATTGTGATGCAGTTATGATTGGTAGAGGAATTCTTGGAAATCCTTGGTTAATTAGAAATAGTATTAATATGTTAGAAGGAAAAGAACAAATTATTGTTACTTTAGAAGATAGAGTAAATTTATGTTTAAAACATTTGGAATATTTGAAAAAATTAAAATCTGAAAAAATAGCTTGTTTAGAAATAAGAAATCATATTGCTTGGTATTTTAAAGGTGTTGCCGGAAGTAATATCTTAAAGAATAAAATCTATCAATGTACTAATATTCATGATATAATCAAGATACTGAGTGAGTTTAAGGAGGGTAATACTAATGCCTAGGAAAAAGCAAGAAAAATCTGAAGAAAAAGAGATCTTTGAGTTTGAAGAATTAAAAAAGAAACTTGATGGTTATAAAAAAGAAAAGAAGGACAAACGAAAACGTAAGGCCGTTTTCATTGAAAGATTGTTGGCCTTTTTAATAGATACTGCTATTGTTAGTATAGTATGTAGTATGATTGCTTTACCTTTTATTAATTCAGATGATTTAAGGGATTTGCAAGATGAACAAAATAAGATTATGAATGAAGTTCAAGAAATATATTCAGATGGGAATTTAAAACGGAGTGATGCAGTAGAAAATTTAATGAGTAAGACAAATGATTTAGGAACTGTTATGTATGAATTAAGTAGGGCAGAGGGGGTTGCTTCTCTTGTTATAATAATTGCTGAATTATTATACTTTGTTGTTTTCCAATTATATAATAATGGGCAAACACTTGGTAAAAAGTTATTAAGAATAAGAGTAGTACCTACGAATGATAAACAGCTTACTTCTAATCAATTGTTATTTAGAGCATTTATTATTAATTCTATTTTATACAATATAATAGAGTTTGCATTTATGATTTTTGCTAATAAATATGTTTATTTACCATCAATAATGATATTTAATTTAATTCAAAATATCTTATTAATTATTTGTGGATTTATGGTAATGTTTAGAAATGATGGAAAAGGATTACATGATATTATATGTAGGACAGAGGTTATTAAAGAATAATGAAATATATAATAGGAACATTACCAATAATAGTATTTTTAGTTATTTTTATATTTTTAAATAGAAAAGAATTAAATAAGACAAAATTATTAGAATATTTCTTCTTATTTATTCTAGGATGTATAGCTTGTTATACGACTAATAAAATAGAGAATAAAGTAGGGGGATATTTTCCAAGAATGGCTGATATGAGTGCTTTAATGGTATTTATTTATGCTATTTTAGGAGTTAGTTTATATGAAGAAGGATTTAAATGGTTCTTTACTTTAGTAATGA
>CACXFY010000191.1 GCA_902767005.1 uncultured Erysipelotrichaceae bacterium | reverse complement strand
GAGTATAAAGAAAAGGAAGAGATGGTAGCTTACGATTTTCAAAATAATTATGGTAGTGTTACGATTATGTTACTTAGTGGGGCTTTCTTAGTATCTTTAGGTGTTATAATGACAATTATATTTATCTTAATATAGTATAAAAGAACTCATTTGAGTTCTTTATTTTATTTGTACTTAATGATATAATTTTCTATAGAAATGAAGTGATAAGATGAAAGTAATTTTTATGGGGACTCCTGATTTTGCAGTTCCAGTACTTGAAGGTTTAATAGAAAATTATGACGTTGTAGGAGTTGTTAGTCAACCAGATAAGAGAGTTGGTAGAAAACAAGAACTTAAAAATACTCCTACAAAAGAAGTAGCTTTAAAACATGGTATTAAAGTATTTCAACCTATTAAGATTAGAGAAGAATATGAAGATATATTAAAGATGGAACCAGATATTATTATTACTTGTGCCTATGGTCAAATAATACCTAAAGTAATACTTGATTATCCTAGACTTGGTTGTATTAATGTACATGGATCATTGCTTCCTAAATTAAGAGGTGGTGCGCCAATACATCACGCTATAATAGATGGATATGATAAGACTGGTATTACCATTATGTATATGGCACCTGGTATGGATGATGGTGATATGATTAAGCAAAGAGAAATAGATATATTAGATTCTGATAATTTAGAGAGTATTCATGATAAATTAAGTGTACTTGGTAGAGATTTATTACTTGAGACTTTACCAAGTATAATAGATGGTACTAATGAGAGAATTAAACAAAATGAAGATGAAGTAACGTTTGGATATAATATTAAAAGAGAAGAAGAACATATTGATTTTAATAAGACAAAGAGAGAAGTATTTAATTTAATACGTGGCCTTTGTCCAGTACCAAGCGCTAACTGTATATTGGATGATAATGAAATAAAAATATATAGTAGTAAGATAGGGGATAGAGATTTCTCTAATAAAAAGAATGGAGAAATAGTAGATATTAATAAGAATGGTATTAGTGTGAAATGTAGTGATGGAGAATTAATTATTACTGAATTAAAACCATCAGGTAAAAAGAGAATGGATTCTATTAGTTTTGTTAATGGAATTGGTAAAGATAAATTAATAGGTAAGGTATTAAAATAATGAAGAATACTATTAAGTTTATTAAAGAGTTATATAAAAGACCAAAAGGTAAAGCTATACTATTCTTTGGTGGATATTTATTATTTTTTATAGTACTAATGATAGTTGTTAGAGTTGTTTCACCAAATACTACTAAAAGTGAAGATTATGAAAAAGGAAATGTTTATGATTATTCAATTAGTAATCTAGTAAATGGTAATTATAAATATACTTATACTATTACTTGTGATAATAAAAAGAGTGAATATGTAGGTAAAAGTGATGGTAAAGATGAGATGTTTATATATGATAAAGTAGATTACTATAGAAATAGTGAGGGGTTCTATAATAATAAAAGTGGTACTTTTATTAAGAGTGATAATCCATTTAAGTATTATTATTTCTTACAATTAGATAATATTAATGATATATATGGTAGTGCTTATTATGTATCTAAGACAGAATTTGATGATGCTAGACAAAGTTATAATTATTTAATTAGTACTAATACATTAGTTAAATTACAAGATAAGAAGAATATTGATATTAGTGATAACGCTAATGAGATAAGTTTAAGTACTGATAGTGATGGATATGTTAATAAGTTAGATTTAACATTAGATAGTTATGCTGCTTATAAAAAAGAGTGTAATGGGAAACTAAGAATAATACTTGAATATAGTGATTATGGGGATATAGAGACTATTAAAAATCCATTAAATAAATAACGCTATTAATAGCGTTATTTTGTTTATTGTTATATAATAAAAGAGAAATTAGGTGATTATGTGAGGAGTATATATAATCTTAGTAGAGAAGAATTAGAAAACTATTTTTTAGATATAGGTTCTAAGAAGTTTCATGCATTACAATTATTTGATTGGTTATATGTTAAGAGAATTAAGTCTTTTACAGAAGTAACTAATATTAAAAAAGAAATAATTGATAAGATTAGTAGTGAATATAGTATTAGTCCTTTAAAGACAGTAGAAGTACAAAGAGATAGTGATGTTAATAAATATTTATTTGAGCTTGAAGATGGTGAGCATATTGAAGCTGTTTTAATGATGCATGATTATGGTATCTCTGTATGTGTTTCTAGTCAAGTTGGCTGCAACATGGGATGTAAGTTTTGTGAATCTGGTAGAAGAAAAAGAGTTAGAAATTTAGAGACTTATGAAATTGTATTACAAATACTTATGATTGAAGAAGATATAAAGAAAAGAATTAGTCATGTAGTAGTAATGGGTATTGGAGAACCTTTTGATAATTATGATAATTTAATTAGATTTTTTAGAATTATTAATGATCAAAAAGGAATAAATATTGGTGCTAGACACATTACTGTAAGTACTTGTGGTATTATTCCTAAGATAGAAGAATTTAGTAATTTAGATATGCAAATAAATCTTGCGATTAGCTTACATGCACCTAATAATAAAATAAGAAATATGATTATGCCTATTAATAAAGTGTATCCAATAGATAAGTTAATTCCATGTTTAAAGGAGTATTTAGAAAAGACTAATAGAAGACTTACTTTTGAATATATTTTACTTGAAGGTATTAATGATAGTGAGGATTGTGCAAATGAACTTTCTAAATTAGTAAAGGGAATTAATTGCTACATAAATTTGATACCATATAATGAAACTAATAATATAGAGTATAAAAGAACAAAAACTGTTCAAATTATGAGGTTTTATGATATACTTAAGAAGAATAATATAAATGTAACAATAAGGAGAGAATTCGGTGGTAATATAAGTGCTGCCTGTGGACAACTTAGAAGTAAAAAGGAGGAAGTATGAAATCTTTTTATTTGACTGATGCAGGTAAAGTTAGGGATCATAATGAGGATAGCGTAATAATTGTAAAAAACAATGAGGGAGATTATTTAATGGCAATTGCGGATGGTATGGGTGGTCATTCTGCTGGTGAAGTAGCATCATCTATCGCAATTAGCTATGTAGGTAAACATTTTAAAGAATCATTTATGAATATGAGTAAAGTTGATGCTGTTAACTGGATAAGAGATGTAGTTGATGAAGTTAATACTTTAATATTTCAACATGAAAAATCTCATCCTGAAAGTAAAGGTATGGGAACTACATTAGTAATGGCAATACTTACAAAAGAATATTTATTATTTGGTAATGTTGGGGACTCTTCTGGATTTGTTATGAAAGATAGTAAATTACATAAAGTAACATATGATCATACATTAGTTAATTTACTTGTTAGTGCTGGTGAGTTAACTAAAGAAGAAGCATCTACACATCCAAAGAAAAATGTATTAATGAAAGCACTTGGAGCGGCTACTGAAGTTGATGTAGACATTTTTGATTGTGATATGGAGATTAGTGAAATATTACTTGCGAGTGATGGACTTACTAATATGTTAGATAGAGAAGGAATAGAAAAGGTACTACTTAGCGAAGGCGAAGTAGAAGATAAAGTTATTAAGCTTATAAAGAAAGCTAATAATAGGGGTGGAACAGACAATATTTCGGTTGCTTATTTGATACGTAGCGAAGAAGGTGACAATTAATGATTTCAAAAGGACAAACTATTAATGATCGTTACGAGATATTGCGTTCTATTGGAGAAGGTGGAATGGCTAATGTTTATTTAGGCCATGATAAAATTCTTGATAGAAATGTTGCGATAAAGATATTACGTGGAGATTTATCTAATGATGAAAAGTTTGTTAGAAGATTTCAACGTGAAGCATTATCAGCATCTAGTCTTGCCCATCCTAATATAGTTGAGATGTATGATGTTGGAGAAGATGATGGTCTTTATTATATCGTAATGGAATACATTGAAGGTAAAACATTAAAACAATTATTAAAGAAACGTGGAACTTTAACATTGAGTGAAGCTATAGACATAATGTTACAGCTTACTGATGGGATGGCACACGCACATGATTCATATATTATTCATAGAGATTTAAAGCCACAAAATATTATGATTAAAGATGATGGTCAAATAAAGATTACAGATTTTGGTATTGCGATGGCATTAAATTCTACACAATTAACACAAACTAATAGTGTTATGGGTAGTGTTCACTATTTACCACCAGAACAAGCAAGTGGTAAAGGTTGTACTACAAAGAGTGATATATATTCTATGGGTATAATATTCTATGAATTATTATCTGGATCTCTTCCATTTAAAGGAGAAAATGCTGTTGAAATAGCTTTAAAACATATGAGAGATCCTCTTCCAAGTTTAAGAGAAGAGAATCCAGCAATACCACAGAGTATTGAAAATATTATTTTAAGAGCTACTGCTAAAAACCCTAAGAATAGATATGATGATGCGAAAAGTATGCATCAAGATCTATTAACAGCACTTGATGATGATAGAATGAATGAAGAACCATTAAAATATAAATATCCTGAACATGAGAATGAAGTAAGTAAGAGAGCTACTAGAAAGAAAAAAGAAGAAGCTGAGGATGAAGAAATTGATAAGTTCTTAGAAGATGAAGATATTAAAGACACTGAAGAGTTAGCTAATAAAATAGAAGATGCTGATGAAAAGAGTGATAAAAGAAATAAAAAATTAATAATTATACTATCTTCTATATTTGGAGGATTAGTACTATTACTATTAATAATATTCTTTATTGTTCCAGCATTAACTAATAAGAAGAGTGTAATTGTTCCTAGTTGTAAAGGATTAAAAGTAAGTACTTGTGAAAAGAAATTACAAAAACTAGGTTTTGATGTTAATACTAATATTAAGAGTGTTACTAGTAAAAAGATAAAGAAAAATAGAGTAGTTAAGACTTCACCAGGTGCAGGACGTAGTATTAAATATGGTAGTAAAATTACTATTTATAAGAGTAGTGGAGAAGAAACATTTAAGTTAGATGATTATGTTGGTCAAAACTATATAAAAATTCAAACATTACTAGAAGAAAAAGGGTTGACAGTTACAATTGAGAAAAAAGAAGTGGATAAGAAAGAGAAAGAATATGATGAACAAGAGATTATTGGTCAAAGTCTTGCGAAAGGTAGCGAAGTAAAAGAAGGAGATTCAATAATTCTATATATTCCTAACTTAGTAGAAAAATATCCAGATGTTACAATTAATGGTGAAGATTGGACTGTTGGTGATGTTGAAAAGTTCTGTGATGAATATGGATTAACTATTAGTGTTAGTTATGAAGATACTAATAAGTATAAAGAAGGTACTATAATTGCTCAAAATAGAGCTAAAGGTTCAACAATTATTAAAGGTTCAACATTTAAGATTACCGTTGCTAAAAAGGTAGTTGTACCAGAACCTACACCTGAACCAGAAACACCAAAAGAAGAAGAACAAACAAATACACAGACACCATAATTTAGGAGGGTTTATGCAAGGACAAATAGTAAAAATAGTTAGTGATTTACATTATGTTAGCTATTTAGGAGAAACTTATCCTTGTAAATGTCGTGGTATATTTCGCAAAGAACATATTACTCCAATAGTGGGGGACTATGTTCTTTTCAGTAAAGAAAAACATTTAATTGAAGAAGTGTTACCAAGAAAGAATGAGTTTCAAAGACCAAAAGTATCTAATATAGATCAAGCATTTTTAATAACTAGTTTAAAAACACCAGATTTTTCATTAAATTTATTAGATAAATTAATTACTTTAATGGAAATTAATAAAGTAGAACCTATTATATGTATAACTAAAGAAGATTTAGTTGATACAGAAGAGTTAAATAGTATTTTAAGGACATTAAGATATTATGAAGGATTAGGATATAAAGTAGTATCTAATACAGATTTAATGACTATAAAAGAATTATTAAAAGATAAGACTTCTGTATTTACTGGACAAACTGGAGCAGGTAAGAGCACTTTACTAAATTGGTTAAATCCAGAATGGAATTTAGAAACGGGAGAAGTATCAATAGCTTTAGGAAGAGGTAGGCATACTACTAGAGTTGTAGAATTATTTGAAGGATTTGGTGGAAAAGTAATGGATACACCTGGTTTTAGTGCATTAGATTTTAATAATATAAGTAAAGAAAAGATTAGAGATGCTTTTAGAGAATTTAGTAACTATCCTTGTCCATTTAAAG
This sequence comes from uncultured Erysipelotrichaceae bacterium, assembly GCA_902767005.1. Next base: position 2,752 of record CACXFY010000191.1, on the reverse strand, counting down.
ATTGTATGCATACAAAAGAGTCTGAATGCAGAGTAAAACAAGAAGTTTTAGCGAATAATATATTAGAGAGTAGATATAATAATTATCTATCTTTCATTGGGGAGGAGAGTTTATGAAAAAGATTGGAGTATCTTTCTTAAGTAGTAAGAATATACCAAGAGATATTGAATTATTAAATGATACTGATGTCGATTATATACATGTAGACATAATGGATGGTAAGTTTGTTAAAAATAAGACAATGCCATTTAGAGAAATGAGACATATTAATGATTATACAAGTAAGAGATTAGATGTTCATTTAATGGTAGAAGAAGCTTCTAAATATATTCCATTGTATGCTGAATTAAATACTGAGTATATTACTATACATGTGGAAATAGAAGAAGATATAATGAAAGATTTAGAATTAATAAAGTCTTATTCTATTAAATGTGGGCTAGCGATTAGTCCTGATACTAAGATTAGTTCTTTGATTCCATATTTACCATATGTTGATATGATACTTGTTATGAGTGTTTATCCAGGTGAAGGGGGACAAGAATTTATTGGAGATTCAGAAGATAGAATTAATGAAGTAAGAGAATTACTAAAATCTTATAATATACCAGCTATTATTAGTGTAGATGGTGGTATTAATGATAAGAGTAAAGATAAATGTAATAATTGTGACATGTTAGTTAGTGGAAGTTATGTTATATCTAGTGATAATTTTCAAGAAAAAATATCTAGTTTACGAGTATAAGTTATGTTATAATTATGTTTAGAATAAGGAGTTGATATGTGTGGATAATCAAAATAATCAACCTACAAATGTAAATACTAATAATGAACCTACTGTTACACCAGTTAATAATAATGCAGAAGTATTAGATACTAGTACTAATACAACTACTAATACTAATACTAGTAGTGCTAATACTCCAACTGCTGGAGCAGTAAATGTAGATTATAATGAAGTTAAAGTAGATGCTAATGGTAATACTATGTCTCGTGCACAAATGGCAGGAGTTGAAGTAGTTGCTGAAGATAAAGGATATGGTAAGTCAATAGAAGAGTTACAACAAGAAAGTGATGCTAGAAGACAACAAAGAAAAGAAGAGTTTATTAAGAAAGCAAATGAAGAATATGAACCTAATAGTAAAGCAAGAACTTTTGGTTTAATATTATTCTTCATCGTAATTATTGCTTTTGTTGTTTTCTTACCAGAAATTCATAGTTATTTATCTACTCTTACTTCTCAAACACCAACTGCAGAGAAGATTGTTACTGGAAAGTTAGAATGTACTTTATCAACTAATACAGAGAACTTAAATATTGATTATAAATCTGTATTTAATATGACAGATAATAAATTATACTCACTAGTTCATTCTACATCTACTAAAGGTGATCGTAATTTAGATGCTAATACATTAGATGGATTAAATGAAAAATGTGAAAAATTAAAAAATGTTACTAAAGAAGTAGATGGAGTTGTAGTAAAATGCGATTATGATGGTGCTACTATGAAGCAAACTCAAACATTTACATATGCAGATTTAGATACAGAAAAACTTGATTCTGCTTATTCAGAAGCAGGTGGTACTTATCCTGAATTTGAAAATGGACAAGATATGGATAAGATAGAAAAAGAAATGAAACAAAATGGTTATACTTGTAGTAGAGTAGAGTAATAATTAAATAGATTGTAAACTTCTCATCAATTTGATATAATGTTGATGAGGAGTTTTTTTATGAAATATGCGTTTTATGGAATAACTTTTATACTTAGTGCTATTATTATGGCTTTGTTGTTAGTAGGACCTACTAAAACAACGACAGCACTTAGTATGGAGACTAAACAAGTTAATAGTGTCGAATTAAGCAAAGATAAAAATAAAGCTGTTCAATTGCGCGTTGCAAAAGGTGTTAAGGCACCTGAACCTAAAAAGGAAGTTAAAAGAGTAGATAGCTTTCAATTTAGAACTGCTGAGGGTGCACTTACGGATGTTAAAAATACATTAGTTGGGACTATGAGTGGTTATGGTCCTGATTGTAGAGGATGTAGTGGTGGACTAGCAGCAGGATGGAATGCAAGGAATGGTAATATATATTATAATGATGCTACTTATGGAAAGATTAGAATAGTTGCTGGTGATAGAAGTTTACCTTTTGGAACAATAATTAGAGTAGTTAACTCTAATGTTGGAGTACCTTTCTATGCAATCGTATTAGATCGTGGTGGAGATATAGGAGTAGGTAGAAGATATATGTTTGATTTATTGTTTGCTAGTGAAGCTGATGCTTCAAGATGGGGACTAAGTAAAAATACAACATTTGAAATAGTAAGATATGGTTATTAGGCTATATCTTTTTTTGTTATTTATTTGAATATAAATGTTTGCTTTGTTATAATTATGGTAGGTGAATAGTATATGAGATTTAGCAAACGTGAAAACTTGTTTTTTATATTAGTTTCTATATTGGCCTTAGTGGGAGTTGGATATGCTTATCTTAATACTAATTTGAATATTTCTGGTATTGCTAATTTAGAAAAACCTACTTGGAATGTTTATTTTGATAATGTTCATATTACTGAAGGTAGTGTGACGACAGTTACACAAAGTCCAACCATTGATTCAAATAAAACAACAATTACTTATAATATTACGTTGGATAAGCCTGGAGATTTTTATGAATTTACGGTAGATGTTAAGAATGATGGTACTATAGATGCTATGATTGAAGAAGTAGTTTCAAGAGTTAATGG
>CACXFY010000190.1 GCA_902767005.1 uncultured Erysipelotrichaceae bacterium | reverse complement strand
GGATATTGTGAAATACCAAGCTTTATTATTACTACTAAAGTTATTGATTCTTATAATCATACATATTTACCATATTATTTTAAGAAATATCAAAAAAATAATAATAGTAGTTTAAAAATAGAAGTAGATAATAATTACCTTTTACATAATCCGGTAGTTATTCATTTTAATAATTCAAATTATAAAGAATTGTTTGATTTTTTCAATTATTTAGAGACTAGTGATAAGCATGGATTTGATTTTTGTATGAATAATGATGATCTTGATAGAATGTATTATTATAATAAAAGGGATGATTATTTTAAATTTGAGATAGAAGATGATATTAATAAGAAGAGAAGTTAGATAGTTAACTTCTTTTAATTCATATGATATAATATGTTTTGAGGAGTGATACTTGTGGAGTATACTAGAAAAGATGGAAGTATTATTAATGAGAAAAAGATTATTGATACTATGATGGGGTTAGGTATTGATATGATTCATGAAGCTAATAGTGGGCATCCAGGAATTGTACTTGGTGCGGCACCTATACTTTATGCATTATATGCACATCATTTGAGATTTGATCCAGAATATCCAGAATTTATTAATAGAGATAGATTTGTTATGAGTTGTGGTCATGGATCAGCATTATTATATTCAACTTTGTTTATGGCTGGATTTGATATTAGTTTGGATGATTTAAAGAAATTTAGACAAATAGATTCTATTACACCTGGTCATCCTGAATATGGTGTAACACCTGGTGTAGATGTATCAACTGGTCCACTTGGACAAGGCATTTGTAATGCTGTTGGTATGGCTATTGGTGAAGCATATTTAAACAAGTTCTTTGATAATAAACTAATTAATCATTATACTTATTGTTTAGTATCTGATGGTGATTTAGAAGAGGGTATTAGTTATGAAGCTTGTAGTTTGGCTGGTACTTTAAAATTAAATAAATTAATTGTTTTATATGATTCTAATAATATTAGTTTAGATGGTGAAACTAAACTTAGTTTTAATGAAAATGTGGCGATGAGATTTATTTCTCAAGGTTGGAATGTTATTACTGTAACTGAAGGTAGTAGTTATGAACTTATTTCTAAAGCTATAGAAGAAGCTAAAACTAGTACTGATAAACCAACATTAATTGAAATAAAAACAGTACTTGGTGCTGGTTCATTAAATGAAGGTACTAATAAAGTACATGGTAGTCCTTTAAGTGATGAAGATATTACACAATTAAAAGAAAAACTAGGATTAAGAAATATACCTTTCGCAATTAGTCAAAATTGTATAGATGATTTCCAATATATTATTAAAGAAAGATGTGGTAGAAGAGTTAGTCAATTCTTTAAAACAATGAATAATATGGAAGAAGATAAGCTACAATATCTAGAATTACTTATGAATAAAGATAATATTGTAGATTTAAAAGGATTGGTGTATGATGCACCTGAATCTGGTGCTGAATCTCCGAGAGATACTTCTTCTAAATTATTAAATTCTATTGTAATGTCTAATCCATTTATGATGGGTGGATCAGCTGATTTATTCGCATCTAATAAGACATATATAAAAGATGGTGGAGATTTCAGTAGTGAGAATAGATTAGGAAGAAATATCTATTTTGGTATTAGAGAACATGCTATGGGGGCAATAATAAATGGTCTTAGTTTAATGGGTATTAGACCATATGCATCTACTTTCCTTTCATTTTCTGATTATATGAGAGGTAGTATTAGAATGGCTTGTATGATGGATTTACCTAATACTTATATATTTACACATGATTCTATTAGTGTTGGGGAGGATGGACCTACACATCAACCAGTTGAGCAATTAATTGGTCTTAGAAGTATACCTAATATGGATGTATTTAGACCAGCTGATGTAAATGAAGTAATTGGTACTTATAAAACAGTATTTGAAAAGAAACAAGGTCCAAGTTCTATTATATTATCTAGAAATAAACTTCCAATACTTGAAAATACTAAAGCTGGTAATGTTGAACGTGGTGGTTATGTAGTCGTTGATAGTTTAAAGAAACCACAAGCTATTGTCATTAGTTGTGGTGAAGAACTTCATCAAGTAATAGAAGCTAGTAAGAGATTACGTACTAAAGGTATTGATATTAGAGTTGTTAGTATGCCAAATCTTGGTAGATTTTTAGAACAAGATAGGGAATATATAGAAGAAGTATTACCTGTTGAATATAGAAAGATTGTTGTAGAAGCTGGTAGTTCTTATTCTTGGAACAAATTAATATTTAATGATAAATACCTTATTACATTAGATACATTTGGTACTTCTGGTAAGGTAGAAGATGTTTATAAAAAATATGGATTTGATGCTGAAAGCTTAGAATTAAAGATTGAAGAATTATTAAAATAATAGTAGAATATAGTTAAGGAGTGATATAATGCCACAAATATTAATAGATATTATTTATTTAATAATTGGATTATTAATAGGTGGAGCAGCTGGTTTCTTTGGAGCTAGAGCTTTTATGAAAAAGTATTTAAAACAAAATCCACCAATTAATGAAGATATGATTAAAGCTTTAATGATGCAAATGGGAAGAAAACCAAATCAAAAGCAAATTAATCAAATGATGAGGGCAATGGAAAAATATCAATAGATATTTTTCTTTTTACTTATTATGTGATATATTAATAATAGGTGATAATATGAATGATGATGATTTTAAAGATGACAGCGATTATTTAGATGTTGTAAAAGAAAACAAAAAAGAATATAGAAATGAGATAATTAGTACAGTTATTAAAAGTGTCTTAAGTTTAGTAGCAATAGTAGTTATCTGTTTTTTAGGATATAAGGCTACTATGTTTGGTATTAATAAATTAAAGAATTCTGGTATGCTTGTTGAAGATGATCCAGTTGAACAAGATGTAGTTAATGATGATAGTAGTAATACTAGTGATACTAGTACTACAAAAAAGACAAATGGTAAGATATGTGAAGGAGTGTATTCCGCAACTATTAAAGGTGTTGTATATGATTGGGTTTTGTATGATGATAATACATATACTATTGTAATAGGTGATGATGTAACAACTGGTGAATATAAAATAGAAGGAACTATACTTATATTAAATCCTCATAGTAATAAGAAGACATATACTATAGATAGCTCTTGTAATTATATTATGATGGGTAATAGTAAACTTAATAAGAAGTAGAAATACTTCTTTTTTCTTGTTATAATTAAGAAGTGGAAGTGATATTATGAAGGATTTTAGAGAAAAGCTTTCTTTGGTACCTACTAAACCAGGTAGTTATCAAATGAAAAATAAAGATGGAGTAATTATATATGTTGGTAAAGCTAAGAATTTACAAAGAAGACTTAGAAGTTATTTTACTAAGACACAAACTGGTAAGACTAGATTATTAGTTGAAGATATAGATGATTTTGATTATATTGTTACTTCATCAGAATTAGAGAGTTTGATACTTGAAATAACTTTAATTAAAAAATATGATCCTAAATATAATATCTTACTTAAAGATGATAAAAGCTATCCATATATTGAATTGACTAATGATAAGTATCCTACTTTAAAAATAGTTAGAAATGTTAAAAGAAAAAAGAATAAGAATCATTTATATGGTCCTTATCCAAACGCTGGGGCAGCTAGAAAAGTAGTTAATATGATTAATAGATTATATCCACTTAGAAAGTGTGATAAGTTAAAGAAAGAATTATGCCTTTATTATCATATTAATGAGTGTTTAGGATATTGCTGCAAAGAGATAGATCAAGATGTAATTAATAATATGAAAAGTGAAATTAGTTCTTTCTTAAAAGGTGATAGTAGTATTGTTACTAAGAAATTAGAAGAAGAAATGTTAAAAGCTAGCGAGGCTATGAATTATGAAAGAGCTAAAGAATTTAAAGATATGTTAGATGATGTTAATACAACATTGAAAAGACAAAAACTTGATTTGAATAAAGGACTTAATTTTGATTTAGTAAATTATTATTATGATAATAATTATATATCTATAGAGTTATTCTTTGTTAGAGATGGATTATTGTTTGGTAGACATAATGAAATAATACAGATGGTTGATGTAGAAAGTGATGTAGTTGAATACTTAATTAAATTTTATGAAAATAGTATTTTACCAAAGGAATTATTAATACCTGAAGAATTAGATGGTGATTTAATTAGTGAGTATTTTAATATTAAAGTTACTAAGCCATTGAAAGGAAAATTAAAATCTTTACTTGATTTAGCTAAGGAAAATGCTCATGAACAAATGGAATTACAAGAAGAGACATTAAAAAAAGATGATGATGAGCGACTTGCTTGTGTTGAAGAATTAAAAGAATTATTACATATTGATAAGGCTTCTAGAATAGAGAGTTTCGATAATAGTCATTTGTTTG
>CACXFY010000189.1 GCA_902767005.1 uncultured Erysipelotrichaceae bacterium | reverse complement strand
CAAATGAACCACTACTTTTCTTAGAACTTTCTCCTTCACTAGGTGCAGCATCTCCACCTGAACCGCCTTTACCTGTCTTAGGAGCTTTTTTTTCTCCACCAGAAGAAGGAAGAGAATTTTTCTTTTCTCCTCCTTTTTTTGCTTGATTAGCCATTTCTTTTTTGCCCTTAGCAGCTGCAGCATTCTTAGCTACATCTTTACCTTTACCATTTTTAGCATTATAGGCATCCATGGCTTTATTAGCTGCTTCACTTTCAGCTAATTTATTAGTAGCTTTTTGAACTGTTTTACCACCAGGAGCAACTTTATTAGCCTTAGTTGCAAGTTTACCAGCAACTTTAGTAAGAGCACCCCCCGTTGCATCATCTATTTTATTCGCAACTCTTGCGGCAGCACCCCACCAACCACCAGTATTTTGAACAGCATTAAGTGCCGTTTTTGCTGCCTTTTGGTTCGCTGCATCAGATCTAGCATCTTCTTGTGCTTGTGCCTCTTTATCATTAGATCTTCTTGCCTCGTATGCCACCGAAATCACCACCTAACTAAATACTAGAATCCTCCTCCCATACCGAAGGAATCTAATTCTTCTTGCGTAACCGCAACATTTATTCTCATACGTCTACTTCCACATACAAATAATGCTTCACCTTGAGAATAATGTTTTATACTTTCTTTTTCACTTTCATTTAAATCTATTAATAATGATAAGTCTTCAACAGCCTGTTTCTTAAGACCCATAACTAAATAATATGAAGCATTATCAAATATAGCTTTACCTTGAGTAATAACAGCAGGATCACTAAAGTCACTAGGTTGTTGTGTAACAATTATTGTTCCAGTGTTATACTTACGAGCACGTCTTTGTACTTGTGCTAAGAAATCAGCTCCTAAAGCATTATTATCACTAAGTAAAACATGTGCTTCTTCTACCATTAATACAGTATCTACATTAAAGTCTAAACATAATCCCCAAGCATACTTAAGTACATTAAAGAATAATGCATTTTTAATAGTAGAATCACTATTCATTAATTCTTTAATATTAAATACCATAAAATCGCTACCTTTACGAATAGTAGTATGTCCATCAAAATAAAACTTTAATTCTTTAACAATAGGACGTACTTTTAATTCAAGACGCTCCATAATATCTCTTTCCTGAGTCTGATCAGTCATAGACATTAAACGACCCTTAATAGTAGCATAAACATCACTAAAAGTAGGATAATCTTGAGAAGTATATCTAGAAAAATCAGTATTAAAATCAATACCAAATCTCTTATAAGTATCTTGAACTATCTCAGAAAACATTGTTAAAACATCTTCCTCAATAGAAGGATCATAATACTTCATAAAAGCTTTTAAAAACTGTAAAGTACGAGTTAAAACAGTATATCCAAGTCCCTGTTTAATCTCCTCCTCATCAGCATCTATTACAATTTCAAGGGGATTAATTAATCCAAATTCTCCACCCTTACCTATATCAACAGTATCTCCACCAAAAGCATTTGTTATTTCACGAAATTCATCTTCTGGATCAATAATAACAATCTGACATCCATTACGAATATGAGTACGAAGTAATAACTTAGCAGCCGTACTTTTACCAGAACCAGAAGTACCCAAAATAATCATATTAGCATTATTACGATTATTTTCCTTACGTATTTTATATAAAAATTGATTAAATAAAATTACTCCTCCAGAAAAATCAACACCTAGTAAAGTAGATAATCCTGGATCTTTAATACTATCAAAAATAAATGGATACATCGCAGCAAGCGTAACAGAAGGAATTGGAGTACCAATTCGCTGTTCAATATCCTGTGAAGGAAAGATTGGTAAAATAGATTTAAGTACTTTTTCTTGTTCAAATCTTAATGCAACAGCACGTAACTCCATCGCATCAAGATAATTCTTAACATTTAATTTTTTAAGTTCTAATTCTTCTTTCGTATTAGCACTAATCATAATATGCATTTGAAAATCAAAGTTTCTAGCTTGAGATCCAGCAATCATAGAAGTAAAATATTCCAAACTCTCAGCATCCTGACGAATTCTTTCTCTAACAGTTTGATCTCTTTCATCTTGATAACGTTGTTTCAATTCAGCAACTTGCTTATTTAACATCTTCTGCATATCCTGAGCAGGTACCGGAATATGTTTAATAACAACCTTAATACCACTCATATTAGTTAAAGATGATAAATAACCAGGCATAATATATTTAGGAAATGATACAACCGTTAAAATAGTAGCATAATGATCACTAATATAAAACTCACTAGAAGATGTAAAATGTAATCCTTTAGGAGCTATT
>CACXFY010000188.1 GCA_902767005.1 uncultured Erysipelotrichaceae bacterium | reverse complement strand
TATTATATATTATAATTTTACTTTTTTCATTATTTATATTATAATTAGAATTGAGGTGGATGCAATGAGTGATAAGGTTATTAAAATAGTTGCTATTGTAATGTTAGTAGCAATGATTATTGGTGTATTAAGTGTATTTATGTATATATAAAAAAGAAGAGTAACTCTTCTATTTTTTTATATATCCTTCTATTTCTGGACTTATATCATTTATTATAGGTGTTATATTATATTTATTTATAATATCATTTATTCTTTTTGTATCTTTAGCAAAGAATAACATGATTAAACCACCTATTCTATCAGCAGTATATTGATCAAGAATGTTTCTATCTTCTTCTGATATATTATACTTTCTTGAAATATCTTGAATTGGTCCATAGCCATATAAGTAATTTGTTAAAGATTTTGATATTTGTTCTATGTTTTTATCTTTATCTTGTATTCTTACTTTTGTCCAAATTTGCATAGTATCACTTCTCTTTATAGCTTAATATAGTAACATATAAAATAAAAAAAAGAAAGTAATGATTACTTTCTTCTACTAGATACTTCTTTTTCAAGAGTATCTATTTTTCTTTTTAATATTAATTGATGTGTTTTTGCAATTAGTAATCCTGCTCCTAAAAATACAGCTCCACCAGCAATAGCAAGTGGATAATTATGAGAAGTACTAATTGCTCCTATAGCGGCCATACCAGCTAATCCTGGAATTGCTGCCATTCTCTCATATGATTTTTTATACTTTTCTTTTAGTTTTTCTAATCTAATTTCCATAATAGTAATTTGATTACTTCCTTTATACTGTGCTTTGTCTGGACTTTCTTTTAATTCATAATTCATATTAACACCCCCATTGTTTTATTTTAAAAATGGATTATGACTCTTTTCATGCTTTAATGTTGTTTCGTCGTTGTGACCTGGATATAACTTTATTTTATCATCAAATGCTAGTATTTTCCTAATACTTTCTTGCATTTCTTCATTACTTCCACCTGGTAGATCAGTTCTTCCTATACTTTCATTAAAGATAAAGTCTCCTACAAACATGGCGTCATCTTCTTCAAAATAAAAGGTTACAGAGTCTTTAGAATGACCTGGAGTATATAGACATTTAAATTTAAAATCTCCAATTGTATATTCTTTTTCTTCTAAATTACTCTTCTTAAAGATTTTTATACTTTTTTTAGTTAAGAAATTACGAAGAGCTCCTATATGATCGAAATGAGAATGAGTTATTAATACTGCTAGTATTTTATTATCTCCTATTTCTTTTTTTATTTTAGGAAAATCATCTCCTGGATCTATAACTAAACAAGTTTTATTCTTTATTAGAACATAACAATTTTCATCTAAAAAGCCTGTTACAATTCTTTTTATTTCCATTTTCTCACCTATTTCTAATATTTTGCTGTAAAATCTCTTGATACATATACGTAGTTATAGTTTGTATCTAATTTAAATGTATATGTATATGTTCCATTCTTTAAATAAGCTGGTACTGTTTGACTATCTGTTCCTTTATATGCTACTTCTTCTGTTAAAACAATTACATTGTTTTTACTTTTTGCTGTTTTTAATTTTGCTTCTTTTCTAAATGAGGTTGGTACATTCTCCTTACAGTTTCCTTGAACGTATTCTCCTCTTTCTTCTATATATTGATAACCACCTAGACATTTATTACCTAATTGAATATTGGCGTGTGGTACTTGAGTATTTGCTCCAAACAGTTTTTTGTATTCTCTTTCAAATGTTTCTATTTTGAAAGCTAAAGGATGAAATTCATTGTTGTTTGGACAAGTATATAATTGCATACTAGTATTATCAAAATAGCCACAATTTGAATCATAGAAGTCTCTTGTTGGTATTTGGCGATATACTAAATATCTTTTTAATTGGTCATCAAAATTAATATGAGCTAAATCTTCTCGCATTGTAGTACTTACTTTATTATATAAATCTTGAACTATAGTTGAATTTAAATCTAGATCTTTTTCTGTATCATATGAAGATACTGGAGTACATTCATAGTTTAGTTTTTGAACTTTACTTTGTGTATCTAGATATTGATAAACATTTAAACCGATTAAAATTATTATAAAAATTATTACAAATTTAAAATTACTTTTCTTTTTAGGTTGTTCGTTTTGAACCTCTGGAGTTGGTTGTGGTGCAGCAGGCGGTGGTGTTTCAGGTTCTTTTGGCGGTTCTACTTGTGGCTGCGGAGTCACAGTTGTTTGTGGTTGAGGTTGTTTAGCATTTACTACAGAAGTTGAACCAGCTGCTGGTGATGCATTAATTGGTTCAGCTTGTGGTGGAGCTATCTTAACATTACTACCTAAACTATTATCAGCAGGTGAACTTGGTGCAGGTTGTACTACTGGCTGTGGTGCTGGACTGTTCACTATTTGTGGTTGTTGTGCTGGTACTAATGTTGGTTCATTAACAACATTTGTAGTTTGATTATTAGTTTCCCCATTCATTCTTATCACCTATCTTACTATATTAAATTGTAATATAAAATTAATAAAATGACAAGTATTTGTAGAAAAGAAAACTTATATTTTTATTGTAAAAAAGAATAGTTCGTGATAAAATAAATTTGTTCTTAGTAAATGGCCTGTTGGTGAAGTGGCTTAACACACTGCCCTCTCAAGGCAGCATTCACGGATTCGAATTCCGTACAGGCTACCAAGTATATTAAAAAGACAGTTTATTAACTGTCTTTTTTCATGTTCTCTTTGGCTACTGTAAGCATTAATTTTATTCTATTTACTTGATTTGTATGAGAGGCACCTGGATCATAATCTATTGCGACTATATTAGCGTCTGGATATAATTTTCTAATCTTTTTAATTACGGCCTTCCCTACTATATGATTTGGAAGACAAGCAAATGGTTGAACACATACTATGTTATTTATTCCATCTTTTATTAGTTCAATCATTTCTCCAGTTAAGAACCAGCCCTCACCTGTTTGGTTACCTGTTGATATTATTCCTTTTACATTGTTAGCTAGAGTTTGGATTTTAACTGGTTTTCTAAATCTTGTATTTTCTATTTCTTTTTCATATGTTTTTTCATACATATCAATAAATTTTAAGGCTTGATTATAGATTGTTTTTGTTATTACACTAGTCTTTAAAAGATTAGCTTTTATTACAGAGTTGTAAGCACAATATTTAACAAATCCCATAAGATCTGGTTGTGTTACTTCAGCGCCTTCTTTTTCTAGTTTTTCTATTAAATGATCATTACCATAGGCATGATATTTTATTAAGATTTCACCTACTATACCTACTTTAGGTCTTTCTTTATAATTTACTTCTATATTATTAAAATCTTTAATTATTTGTTTTATATTCTTTCTATATTCTCTTATATGACCATTTTTTAGACTTTCATAACATATTTTTTGCCACATATTATATAATTCTTGAGCTTCACCTTTATTTACTTCATATGGACGAGTTGCTAGTAATAATTTAACTAATAAATCTCCATATGTTACTGCTTGAAAAGCTTTATTAGCAAAACTTAATGTTATTTTAAAAGCTTGTTCTTTTTCTAATCCACTTAGATTAAATGATAAGATTGATACTTTTTCAAGGCCAGCATCTTTTAGTCCTTTTCTTATTAAACCTATGTAGTTAGTTGCTCTACAACCTCCACCAGTTTGGGTAATTATGACGCTTGTATTATCTAAGTCATATTTGCCACTTTGTAAGGCATGTATTAATTGCCCTACTACAATTATGGCTGGATAACAAGCATCATTATTTACATATTTTAAACCAGTTTCTGTAGTATCATCATTAGTTTCTCTTAAGAAGACAGCATTGTATCCCTCACTTCTTAATACTGATTCTAATAATGGCATATGAGCTGGTGACATATCTGGAAATAATAATGTATGTTTTTTATCTTCTTGTTTAAAGTAATTTTTATAATAATTATATGGCTCATAATGTTCTTCTTTAGCTCTTTTATTCATTGAAGCTATTAATGATCTAATACGTATTTTAGCAGCTCCTAGATTGTTTATTTCATCTATTTTAATCGTTGTATATAGTTTATTATTACTACGTAATATCTCTTCTGTTTGATCAGTTACAATTGCGTCTAGACCACAACCAAAAGAGTTTAAGTTTACTAATTCAACATTATCTAAATGAGATACAACATCAGCGGCATGATAGACACGTGAATGATAAGTCCATTGATTAACTACTCTTAAATTACTTTTTAGTTTAGATAAATGACATATTGAATCTTCTGTTAGAATCGCTAATCCTAAAGAATTAATCATCGTATCAATACCATGATTTACTTCTTTATCTAAATGATATGGTCTACCTGCTAAACAAATTGCTTTTTCATTATGATCATTTATATATTTTAAGAATTCTTCGCCTTTTTTACGTACATCTTCTTTAAACTCTTCTTGGGCTTGAAAGGCTTTTTTGATAGCGTTTTCTAATTCTTTTTTAGTAAAATTATATTCTTTTAATTCATCTAATTCCATTAATCTTTTTAATAATGGTTTTTCTTCCATAGGTAAAAATGGATTTAGATA
>CACXFY010000187.1 GCA_902767005.1 uncultured Erysipelotrichaceae bacterium | reverse complement strand
TATGCAGGAATAAAATATGCTATAGATAATAAATATAAAAGATATAATTTCTATGGTATAACAGGAGACTTTAGAAAAGAAAATCCACTATATGGACTATACCTATTTAAGAAAAGTTTCGGAGGAAAAGTAGTAGAACTACTAGGAGAATATGATTTAGTAGTATCTCCATTCTTCTATCATACATATAATGTTATGTATGGAACTTATCATGGTATAAAAAATGTATTAAAGAAACTAAAAAAGTAACATTAGTTACTTTTTTTTATGAATAATTTTTCCAATTTATTACCAAATATATTCTTAATCGTCTTAGATTTATAAGTATATAGTAGATAAGTAACTGCTCCAAATAAAGCATAAATAACAATTATTCCTAAACATACTATTCTATTATCAGAGTATATTGGAACAACTAGATAGACAATAAATAATACAACTAACATAATAACTATTCCAACTACTACATCTACCATATTTTTCATAGTCTTTTCAAAATTAACATTATATTTATGACTAATTATATAAATACATATTGAAATAGATACTAAATATCCTAATATACTAGAAGTAATAACTCCATAGTAAGGAGCAACTCCATAACTAAAGAATAATTTAATCAAATATACGTTAAATATTCTCTTTATTAATAAACCACTAATTAAAGCAATGAATACACCCTTATAGTCTTTTAATACTTGTACAGTAGTAATTAATACAGTAAATAAACCACTCATTAAACCAACAAATATATAATAAGCTAAAACACTAGAACCATAAAAACTAGAGCCATAGAATAAATTCCAAATAGGTCTAGCCAAGAAACTAATTCCAACAGTCATAGGAATCATAAGATATAAAATCATACTAAGAGCTTGATTAATTTTATTTTCAACTTCATCATTATCTTTTTCTACTATAGATTTAGTAAGACTAGGTATTAAACTAACAATAACTCCAGTAGATACAGATAATAAAATCATATTAAACTTAGCTCCCCAAGTAGATAACATACTCATTATAGATTCAGCAGTACTAGTAGTATACTGAGCATGTTTAACTAACCCCTTAACTACAGTAACCATATCAACATAACTATACATTGATTTAAATATATCAATCATAATAAATGGTATAGCATAAATTATAATCTTTTTAAGTATTACCTTATCACTAATAATAGGTTCATTAACCTTATCAGGAACAGTATTAAACTTCTTTTTATTCTTCAATCGCTTAATAGCTAAATAAATATAAGAAGATAAAGCTCCAGCAGTTGCTCCAAAAACAGCAAGTCCAACTGCACTACTTAGATTTAACTTAAACACATTAATAACTAAATAACTACCAAGTACAATAACTACTATTCTAACTATTTGTTCAATAATCTGAGATATAGAAGGAGGAGTCATAATTCTATGACCTTCAAAGAACCCTCTATAAACACTTAATACTGGAACAACCAATATAGCAGTAGAAATAATCCTAATAACAAAAGTAACATCTTCAATAGTATTACCACCAGTAAGATCACCAAGTACAAATTTAGCAATATATGGAGCAAATAAACTAAGAATAACAAAGCACAATAATCCCATTAATAACGCAATCTTTCTACCTAGATTAAAAGCCCTCTTTTTAGCATTTAAATAACCTAAAGTCTGATATTCAGAAATAACTTTAGACATAGCAAGAGGAATACCAGCAGAAGACAAAGACATGAAAATTAAATAGATAGTATAAGCATATCCATATAAAGCTCCACCCTTTTCTCCTATAATTGCGTGAAAAGGAATAACATAAAGAATACCTAATAACTTTGTAATAACAATACCAATAGTAGTTATAACAGCACCTTTAACGAAAGAATTTTTATACATTGTCTTATCTCTCTTCATATATCCTCCATTATGTATATAATAACACAAAAAAAAAGAAAATACATTATCTATATTTTCTTTGTAATACTTGCATATTGTTTTCACTCTGATTAATACTTTCACAAATTTTTGATATATTATAATCTATCCATTCATCCCAACAATTATCATTATTAATAGCAATATTTTTAATAAACTCACGATATTCCTCACGAGGTAAATATTTACGAGTAGCATAAATTAAAGGCAAAGGAATACCACTAGACACTAAATTGTTTAACATTCCCCATAATTCAACATGTTGAATAGTTCTAGCATATCTAGTATTACCATCTTTAAATAATTGAAGTGCAGATAATAAACCATGATAAATAATAGGCTTAACAATAGCATCATATTCATTATCAATATTATTAATATTATCATTATAATATTCTAAAAATATATCAAGAGCCTTTTCCACATCATCAGATATAATTGGAAAATATTGAATTTTTCTCTCATCATTCTTCCATGTACCTACAAATTTTAAATTATCTTCACGTAAACCTATTTGATCTTCTTTTGAAGTGTTTAAAAGTATTAAATCGTGGTTTTCAATAAAAGTCTTTCTATCAAAAGGTCTACCATAATGATCAATAGTTTTATCAAGTGAATTAGTATAATCTATCTCCCTATATAATGATATTAAAAAAGAATCCTCTTCTTCTAATACTTGATTATCAATAATATCAGCTTTTTTAGAAACTTCTAAGCATTTATTTCTTAATACAGGAGGTAAAGCCTTTAACATACCTAATAAATCTTTATATGCTTGTATTGTTTTTTCAGCATTTCTCTTATTATCATCACTAATATTTAGATTATCTAAGCAATCAAAAATAGATAAGTCTACTACTGGTACTTCACCACTCTCTATTATTTTACGAACTTCTTTATCAGCTTGGATTTTTTTTTG
>CACXFY010000186.1 GCA_902767005.1 uncultured Erysipelotrichaceae bacterium | reverse complement strand
TCTTAAAAGAACTACATAATCGTTTAACTACTTATAAAAAAGAAAACAATATATTTACTTTTAATGATATAGCTCATTTAGTAATAAAAGTAATTGAAGAAAATGAAGATGTAAGATTAGAATTAACTAATAGTTTTAAAGAAATATTAGTAGATGAATATCAAGATACATCTGATACACAAGAGAAGTTTATATCACTAATATCTAATAATAATGTTTATATGGTAGGTGATATAAAACAATCTATTTATCGTTTTAGAAATGCTAATCCATATATTTTTAAATATAAATATGATACTTATCGTGATACTAATCAAGGAATAAAAATAGATTTATTAAAGAACTTTAGATCTCGTTCTGAAGTCCTAAATAATATTAATCTAATCTTTGATAAGTTTATGGATGACGAAATAGGTGGAGCTAACTATAAAGAAAGTCATAGAATGATATTTGGTAATAATTCATATATTGAAGAAGGTAGAACTAACCAAGACTATAATATGAATATTATTACTTATAATATAGATGATTTAGATAAAATATCTAAAGATGAAGAAGAAGCTTTTATTATAGGTGATGATATAAAAGAAAAGATAAATAATAAATATCAAGTATTTGATAAAGATGAAAAACTATTAAGAGATGTTACTTATAATGACTTTGTAATATTACTAGATAAATCTAAAAACTTTGATTTATTTAAAAAGATATTTGAATATTTAGGTATACCACTAACTATTTTAAAAGAATCTACATTAAATAAAGATAATGATATTCTAGTGATAAAAAGTCTTTTAAAACTATTAGTATCAATAAAAAATAATAATATAGATAAATATTCATATCTTAGTGTAGCAAGAAGTTATTTAGTAAATATGAGTGATAGTGAGATATATGAATACTTAGTAAATAATAATATTGAAGAATCTAAACTATATAAAGACTGTTTAGAATTATTAAATGATATTGATACTACATCTCCAAGTGAATACTTAAAGAAAGTATTAAACTATTTTAATTATGAAGAAAAGCTATTAGAAATAGGTAATATTAAAGCTTTTAGAACTAGATTAGAATATTTATTAGAATTAATAAAGAACTATGAAGACTTAGGTAATACTATCTATGATTTTATAGATTACTTAGATAATATCTTCGATAGTGAATTAGAATTAAAATTTAATATTAATAGTGAAGTACAAAATAGTGTTAGAATAATGACAATTCATAAATCTAAAGGTTTAGAATTCCCAATATGTTATTATACTAATTTCTCATCAACATTTAATATTAGAGAATTATCAGAAAAGATAATATTAGATAATAAATATGGATTTGTACTACCTAAAGTAGATCATTACTATAAAGATACAATTCTAAAAATACTATTAAAAGAACAATTCAAAAAAGATGAAATATCAGAACGTATAAGACTACTATATGTAGCTTTAACTAGAGCCAAAGAAAAGATGATTATTGTCATGCCTAAACAAGAAGAAGGCTTACTATATGATTTTGTTCCAACATATGAAAGAATTAAATATAATTCATTCTTAAGCATTATGAAATCTATCTATGATAGTCTATTACCATTTGTAGAAGAAACAAATATAATTGGTACAAAAGACTATTTAAAAGCTCTAAAGAAAGAAAAACTAGAATCAACAAAAGAAGTATTAGAAGTAGAAGAGTTACAAATAGAAACACATGAATTAGAAGAAGCACATTATTCTAAAGAGAGTCTTCATCTAATCACAAAAGAAGAACAAGAGAAAATGGACTTTGGTACTAAAGTTCATGAAGTATTAGAATTAATAGATTTTACTAATCCAAATTATGATGATTTTGATATTTCCAAAGAAATAAAAGACAAAGTATCAGCGTTTATTAATAGTTCATTTATGAAACCATATCTTAATTCTAATTTATATAAAGAATATGAATTTATTTATAAAGAAGATAATACGTTAAGTCATGGAATTATAGATTTATTAATAGAAACAGATAATGAAATAATAATAGTAGATTATAAATTAAAGAATATTGATGATGAAGCATATGATAAACAATTAAATGGTTATCGCAAAGTAATAGAAGAAAAAACCAATAAGAAAACATCTTGTTACTTATATTCAATACTTGATGAAAAGAAGAGGGAAGTACTATGTTAAAGATATGTTTTGTATGTCTAGGTAATATTTGCAGATCACCAATGGCTGAATTTATAATGAAATCAAAAGTAAATGATAATGATTACTTAATAGAATCACGCGCAACATCATATGAAGAACAAGGTAATGATATATATCCTCCTGCTAAAAAGAAATTAGATGAAGAACATATACCACATACTAGACATTACGCTACTAGATTAGAAAAAGAAGATTATGATAAATATGATATTTTCTATTGCATGGAAGAATCTAATATTAGTAGTTGTATAAGAATATTTGGTAGTGATAAAGATAATAAAATTAAAAAATTACTTCCAAGAGACATAGCTGATCCTTGGTATACTAATAATTTTGATATTACATACAATGATTTAGTAGAAGGAATAGATGAATTACTAAAACAAAATAAAAGAGTTTCAAATTGAAACTCTTTATTTATTATCGAAGACAACTTTTACATTATTATCATTTTTATATTCCTTATATACTTCTTTGCCTACTTTAGAATTCTTAGTAAAATGAAGTGTAAGTCCATTCATTACTCCTTCTTCTGGATTCATTAAACTTTTAGGAAAGTTCTTTATAGTACTAGGGAAATAAACATCATAAAGATAAGAATCTAAGAAAGCATGTTTATCAAAGGTTTCTACGCCTTCTTTAAAAATAACTGTATCAGCATTTATAAAAGCTAAAGAATGAGAACGTAATCTCTTAACACTACCAGGTATAACAAGAACTTTTACTTTTTGTGCATGACAACAATCCCAAGCTAAAGCATCAGCTTCTATTTCTTTTACATAATCTGGAATTACTAGTTTCTTCTTTAATCCGAAATAAGCAATTAATTTACGTCTCCTAATAAGGAAACCATTACTATCAGAACCATAAAACTCATTTAAAGTAGCCTTCTTAAACTCATCATCATTAATATTAGAAAAACATTGATTAAGATTAGCCTTCATCGCAGTTTTATTAGGTAAAAAACTTAAGAGTGATAATACAATTAATATAACTCCGCCACTTATTATAGTAATAATTAATATCTTCTTTTTCATTCTACTTCACCAAAGTACCAATATCTTTACCTTGGATTACTTTCTTTAGATTACCTTTTTCTAATATATTAAAAACATATATAGGTATATCTTCTTCCATACATAATGAAATAGCTGTCTTATCCATAACATTTATATCTTTCGCAATAACATCTTTATAACTAATCTTTTTAAATTTCTTAGCGTCATTAAACATTAATGGATCTTTATCATATACACCATCAACTTTAGTAGCTTTTATAAGTAAATCAGCTCTTACTTCACAAGCTCTTAAGGCACTAGCTGTATCAGTAGAGAAGAATGGACTACCAGTTCCACATCCAAATATTACAACTCTTCCTTTTTCCATATGTCTAATAGCTCTATTTTTAATATAAAACTCCGCTATTTGTCGCATTTCAATACCAGTTTGTACACGGCAATCAACACCAATTTGTCTAAAAGCATCACCTAAAGCTAAAGCATTCATAGTAGTACCTAACATTCCAATATAATCAGATGTCGCCCGGTCCATGAATTCATTAGATTTGCCTCGCCAAAAGTTACCACCTCCGACAACAATACCAAAACTAGCCCCTAAATCAACACATTCTTTAATTTCGTTAGCAATTTCTAAAACCCTATTAAAGTCAATGCCAGATTCTCTTTCGCCACCAAGTACTTCACCACTTAACTTTAATAAATATCTCTTATTATTCAAAAATACTCCTCCTTACTACTAAACATATAATATCATACTTCTTGTAAATAATAAAATAATATCATATAATATTTAGCAAGATGAGTTAGATATAAAAAGCCTTGAAAAATCAAGGAATTAGTTGACATTAAAATAGTATATATGCTATAATCTAACTGTTTGACGCCTCATGCTCAAACCGCATTGAAAAGGTTTTAAAACATTATATGTACCTTAAAAGCGAGTCTTAAGTTTTAAATAAAGGAGGTATGTACATGAACGCCGTAATTAAAGTTGGTGGAAAACAATATTATGTAACTGAAGGTTCAGAAATTTTTGTAGAAAAATTAGACGCTGAAGTAGGTAATGTTGTTAGCTTCAATCAAGTTTTAGCACTTGATAGTAAAATAGGTAGTCCTTATCTTACTAATGTTACTGTTGAAGGAGAAGTCCTAAAAAATGGTAAAGCTAAGAAAATTAAAGTTTTCAAATATAAATGTAAAGATAGATCTAACCGTAAGAAACAAGGACATAGACAACCTTATACTAAAGTAAAAATTACTAAGATCGCATAATGATAAAAGTAAATACATATAAAAAAGATTCTTTATATACCAAAATTACTTTTTCAGGACATGCAATGTTTGCTAACCGTGGAAAAGATATTGTATGTAGTGCTGCAAGTTCAATACTTACAACTACAGTAAATGGTATTATAAGATTTGATAAAGGTAGTCTAAGTTATAAGATGGAAAAAGATGGTTTTATTATAGAAAACATTAAATCTGATAAAACTACTCAAACATTAATTGAAAATATGGTTGAACTATTAAAAGAGTTGGAAGAACAATATCCAACAAATATTGAAGTAAAGTAAGGAGGAGAATTATGAAATTATTAAAATTAGATATCCAATTATTTGCTCACCACAAGGGGCAAGGATCTACATCTAATGGTCGTGATTCTGCAGGACGTAGACTAGGAGCAAAAGCAGCTGATGGTGAATTTATAACAGCTGGTTCTATTATATATCGTCAACGTGGAACTAAAATGTTCCCTGGAGTAAATTGTCGTCGTGGTAATGATGATACTATTTATTCTACAGTTGATGGAATTGTTAAATTTGAACGCTTAGGAAGAGATAAGAAACAAGCTTCAGTTTATCCAGTAGGAGAATAATAGTAAAGAGCCATTGGCTCTTTTTTCGTATATAGTGGGGTGAAGT
>CACXFY010000185.1 GCA_902767005.1 uncultured Erysipelotrichaceae bacterium | reverse complement strand
TTCTAATTCTTTTAGTTTATATTTATTTAATATATCTAAAGATAAGTCTAAAACATTCTTATTTTTAGTACCAGTTTTTAGAATAATTGCTAATAACTCTTGATCAGTTAAGTTATCTACTCCTACTTCTTTTAATCTTTCTCTTGGTCTTAGATTAAGAGGAATGCTTTTTATTTTATACATAGTATCACCTATTATATTATTCGATTAAAATGGTAATTAATAACAAAAAAAGAACTATTTTTTAGTTCTTTTTATTTCTTTATAAGTTACAAAGAAGATTATTCCTAGTCCACATACTAATAGATATAACCAGAATGGTAATTGATACCATAGATCTTTTAATTGGAATATTATATTTATTATAGTTATTACTAAACCTAACCAGAATAATGATGAATAATCACTATATAAATAACTTAATAGTATTAGAGATATACCAATTATTCCAACATAGACACCTATTACAACATTACTAATAAATAATAATTGTAATACTATTAGTGATATACCAATAAGGGCTCCAATATTTTTAAGTGTTTTATTATTAAATAAATAAACTAATAATAGATATAATAAATAGAATTCTAAAATACTTAATAATAATTTGTAATAAATATAGTCAGTTGAGAAAGCTCTTAATAAGAAATAAATTGGTATAGTTATAGCAAAGTAATTGATCATACGTAGTTGTTTATCTTTAAATAATAAAGCTAATAATATTACAAAGATCCATAATAGTATTAAAGAATTAATAATACTTGATATGGCAAATGTATCAGTTAATATAAATAGACAAGTTATATCAAATAGTAATACTAAGTATGTACAATTTCTTACTACATTATTCTTATTATTATAATATAAGACTACATATATTAATGGTAGTGTTAATATTATACTAGCAACAGGATCAGTATCTATGACATTAGCTAAAACTGTTATTAGAGTTGTACTTATAGTAAAGACAAAATACTCTGTCTTATGTACTTTGTTTTTGACACAGAAATGCATAATAGCATAAATAAGTGCTAGAACAGAGGCAAACTCTAAGAATGTTATTGTAAGAGATGTTGTATCTAAGAAATACATTACACTCATTACAAAATATAATATAGATACTGGTTGTAGATAATATTCTAGTTTTCCAGTATTATCTTTGAAGTAATTTACTCCAGATAATAAGTTATATATTAAATATACGAAAGCAACTAATACAGCTTCTAATGGACTATTCATAATGGCAATTATAAATAGTATAAAAGCTAGTATAGCGTTCATAATAGATGTTGTATAAATATTAGCTTTTGTTTCTTCTATTAGTTTTAATCTATTAATAATTGCGATTAATGAAGTGAAAGCAATTACTAATAATTCACGATATGGAATAGTAAAACTATAGATAGTACATAGAATAATAATAAACATTAATATGTATGGTATTACCTTATCTAATATACTTCCTTGTTTAGATATTATAAATAAAGCTATTATGTTTAATATTGAATAAGTTAATAATATATAGTTATTTACTTCACCAATTGATGCTAGTACAAGTATTGGGAAGAAATATAACATATATTTAGAGAATATATAAACAGACTTTTCTTTATCAGTAACTAATAACATTGTTATAAAGAAGACAAAATAAGCTATACCTATAAGATTAGATACTAATTCTCCACCTAGAGTTGATATAAAATCAATGGCTGCAAAGATAGAGAAATAACCTACGTAACGTAATATATTAATATTAAATTTATGGGCTGTTAATAATGAGATTAGTCCAGACGCTACAAAAGAAAGAGAATAAGCTATATCGCTATTTGTACCTTGATATGATAATTCATTACCAAATACGCCATAATAGAATATACCAACTACAGATACTATAAAGAAAGCCATACTTAGTAACCAATACATTTTTGTAGTATTTAATATTTTTAATTTTTGTTCTGAGAATATTGATAAACCTAAGAATAAGAAAGCTAATAGTAATAAAACGATTAGTTTAACTTGAGCAGTTATAACATCCCAAGTAGTAGTTGCGAATAATATACCGGCAATAAAGACCATCGCAACACCTAGTTTTAATAAAATGTCTATTTTTCTTGATTCTGGATCTATTTTTTCTTTCTTTTTAGGTGGGGCTTTTATACCATTTCTTTTCATCCTATCTATATCTTCATAGGCTAGTATTAGTAATATACCAGATATTACATTTAAAAAGCAGAAGATAATTCCTAAGACAAAAATAGGAATTGAATGAGGATATAGTGTATTTAACTCTTTTGTTCCTAAAGTCATTAAATATATACCAATTATTACAAATATTGATAGTAATAGTGGAAATTCAATTAATAGTAAACTTCCTAATATTATAAATAAACCAGATAATTTCAAAAAAGTATTTGCTCTTTGCATATGAACACCTCTCTATTCTATTTAATTATAATTTTTTTTTAGTTTTTTGTCCACTTAAAAAGAATAAAAGCTTATCTTTTATTCTATATTCTTTTATCTTTTATTTTTTGTTTAGTAGACATATTAAAGGCATATTCTTCCCATCTACTTCTATCTGGTGTTCCTTTAGTAAGTATTTGAATAGTATCATGATTTTGTACTTTATAATCTAATGGTACTTCTTTTCCATTTACTAAAGCAGATGTCATGTATTCGGCTAGGTCTGAATCTACTTCAAAGGCAAAATCCATAATAGTAGAACCTTTTGGTAACTCTATTGTTTCCCCATATTCATTATATGGATAGACATGATCTATTAATACTTCTTCTTTAATAGCGTCATAGAAAGTTCTATTGTCTTCTATGTTTTGATCAAATTCTAAAAGTTTTTTAGCTATACCACTCTTGGTGCATATTTCTTGTTGTGTTTCTTCTATTGTCTTACCATTTGGTATATTCCAAAAACCACTGACACCGTATGCAGCGATATGATCCATTTCATCGGTTCTAATTTTAACTTTAATTAATCGATCGCCCTTAGATACAGTAGTGTGTAATGATTGATAATAATTTGTTTTAGGATTACGTATATAGTCTTTGAATCTACTATTAATTGGTGAATACAAAGAATGAACATGACCTAATGTTAAGTAACAATTATCAATACTTTGAACTAATACTTTTAAATAGTATAAGTCATAGATGTTCTCCATTTTATATCCATTTAATAGTTTTTTATATGTATCATAAATATTTCTAGTTCGATATTTTATATGATTAGGAATATTCTTATCAGTAAGAACTTCATTAATCTTAGCACCCATTTCTTTTATATTAGGACCAAATTCACGATATAGTCTTAATTTTTGATCTTCTATTCTTTTATAAGCATCTGGTTCTAAGTACATTAATGATAAGTCTTCCAATTCATTTTTTAGAGTATAGGCTCCTATGTGGATAGCAAGAGGTACAAATAGTTGAAGAGTCTCTTCAGCATTTTCTATTTGTTTTTCTCTTCTTTTAAATTCTAATGTATTCATATTATGTAATCTATCAGCTAGTTTTATAATTATTATTCTGACGTCTTTATTTAAACCATTTATTATTTTTCTAGTATTAGCTAAGTTCTGGTTTTCTTTATTTGAGAAGTTCAATCTAGATATTTTAGTTACGCCATCTACTAACATGGCAGTATCAGCATTAATAGTATTAGTTATATCATCTAGTGTTA
This sequence comes from uncultured Erysipelotrichaceae bacterium, assembly GCA_902767005.1. The sequence continues at coordinate 2,720 of CACXFY010000185.1, read as the reverse complement.
CTGAAGTGTCTTCTACAACATCATGAAGTAGTGCCGCACTTAATGTGTTGGCATCATATATTTCCATATCTAATAGATTTTTACAGACATGTAATGGATGTGTTATATAGGGTTCACCACTTTCCCTATATATACCTGCATGAGCATAATCAGCCAAATCATAGGCTTTAACTATTTGGGGAATAATATCCGCATGTCCTTTTTTAATTAAAATCTCTTTAATATTCTCAATACTAATCATAAAAACTTCTCCTTTACAAAAAAAGACCATACTAAAACAATTTGGCCTTTTTATCACATAATAAGGTTTGCCAAGACATATAATTATTCATAAACATAGGCATCACCTCTAAAAAATAAAGAATAGAATAATTATACACTTTTAAAATTACTTGTCAACACCTAAAACATAATTTTTTGTTTGAGCTTTATAGTACTTATGATCATTTACTATATACCTAGTAAAATCTAATACTATTTGATCTTTTAATTTATTAGTTCTTAATAAGACAAAACCAGGACTGGTTATAAAATTAATATTATTGGGATTATTATCACTTAATGTTGGTAGTTTTATTTTTTTCTTTTCTCCTACAAATAAATGAGAATGACCAGATATAGTAAAGTCTTTGGTTAGTAATTTATCATTTTGGAAACGAGAATTATGAGTAAAAGATATTAATTTATCATATATTTTAAAATATGATTGATAATAACCTACTCCATGGATATTAGAATCTTCTTCTAGTAATTGTAAAATATCTATTCCTTTTTTTAAGTAGCGCTTATCATGGTTACCAGCTAAGATGTATTTTTCACCACCTAATTTGGGTACTGACTCTAATATGTGTTCTATTTGAAGCGGTACAGTACTATACTTTTTGTCATAATCAAGCATACCATCTCCAATATCACCACCATTTAAGACTATATTAATATTATTACTCTTTCTAAAGTCTTCAGCTAATTCTTGATAAAATAAGTTTTCACCTTTACTACCTATATGTTGATCTGATACGAATAGTACTTTATCATCTTCAATATTTAGAAAAGAAATATGTTTTAAATATTCTTGTCTAATGTTATATTCCATGTCACTAGGAATATTCTCTTTATTAAGTAATAGATAATAAACTTGTAATATTTCATATTTAGGTATCTTATAATCATTTAATAGGTTGTCATAGGTTGCTCCATCTAATATTAATTCTTTTATCTTATTATTTGTCATTTATCTTTACCTTTTCTCCATATAATAAGTTAAATATATCATATTCATTATTTTTAGCAATGTTTTTTACTAAATTATTTATTTCTTTTTGATTAGAATAACTTTCTTTAAAATAATCTAGGCAATCAAAAGCTAATAAGTCTCCTACTACATAAGAAAGGTCTTTATAAATACTTGCTTTTTCTAATAATAAGTCTTTTATAAAACTATCTATCTTAGTATCAATATATTCATCATATGTTATACCAAGTGACTTATCATATTCATCTTTAAAATAGTCATATATTAATTCTTTGTTTATATCATTATTTTTAATATAAATACTTAGCATATCTATAAAATCTATAGAGATTATTCCAGATACTAAGGTATTTAAGTATCTTGAGGACATCATTTGTCTTATCTCTTCTTCAGCTACTTTTTGTTCTCTTAGATATTCAGTTGCGAGATATTCATAAGTTATAGGTAAGAATTCTAATAATAGAACTGGCATTTTATTATTAGCATTATGAAGATTAATATAGTGTATTAATTCATGAACTACATCTATAACATTACTTATATCATTTTTATTTATTATTGTTATTAGTTCATTTAGTTGATAAGAAGTATTGAAGGCTAATTCATTTTTATCTACATTATGTTGTTTAGCTACTTCTTCTAAGTCTTTCTCATCATCTAGAAAGACTATTTTATTTTCTAATACTAATCTATTATATGTATCTAATAAGAATAGTGAATTATCTATTGTAGATAAGAAGCCTATTATATACGCTTCTATTTCACTTCTACTTATCTTTTGTAAGTCTCTTATTTCTTCTTCAGATACTATATGATTAGTAATATTATTAGAAGTTAAATGATCTAATATTAAGGCTCTTATATTATCTAGGTTATCTATTAAAAAAGTTTGTTTTAATTTATTATTATCAGCTACTTCTTCTTTTATTAGTCTTTTTAATAAATCGTATTTAAATTCTTGAAATATATAGTTTAATAATTCTTCTTTATTAGCTTTTTTTCCATATAGATTACTTATACTTTGATATAATTCATTTTCATCTAGGTTAGCTAATTTAAAGAAGTTTACTCCATTATAATGATTATTAGATATTAATATTTCTATTAAATCCAAATAACTGTTTAATATGTGTTCTCGTTCTTCCTCTTCAAAAAAGGCTAATATTTCATCTTTAGTCATAATATCACCTAACTTGGCTCTATATTATAACAAAAAAGAAAGTATTTTACTACTTTCTATTGGGGAACATCTCTCCAAACGATACACTCTTTTGGTTCATTGTTTGCGACATCATCTTCATGAATCTTATTGGCAACTGCCATAAATATAATAGGAACAATTATATAAAATAGTGATATTACAAGCAAATAATGACCAAGTGATGCATAATTGTCATTTGGCTTTAAAGCTATTTTAAAACCTATTATTACACCTATGATGGATGAGCCGAAGGCACCTAATTCAATA
>CACXFY010000184.1 GCA_902767005.1 uncultured Erysipelotrichaceae bacterium | reverse complement strand
TAATTGGTCATATACTCTATTTTGTAATTTTTCTAATTTCTTTATAGCTTGTTCTTTATTAGGCCATTTGTTACTTTGTTCTATTATAATTCTATCTATTTTACCTATTATTTTTCCTAGTCTTCTAGATAGAGCTTTTTTATTAATACTTGATGTTGATACTAAAACAGCATTAAAGTCATCTATATATTTATATACTCTAGACAAGTCTTCTTTTCCTTGGTAAGAATCTAGTTCTTCATTAATCAATTTAAAAAGAATATCGATCATTTTATCGCCATTTTTAGTTGCTAAAGAGGCTAGCTCTTTGCTAGTCATTGGGTTGCTTGATGTGCCTTTTAGACGATTTTCGATATTCTTCATTGATCAGTTCCTCCTATTCTTACTTATTAATTCCATATTCACTGTCAGTTGTTTTATTCTTTCTATAATCCTTCTTGCTTTTACTTTATCAACGCCACCAGTTGTTATAGAAAGATTTTTTTCTAGTTCTTGCAGTGTTAGATTAGAAGTAAAGAAAGTTGGTAGATGTTCTTCCATTCGATATTGGAGAATTGGTCCTAAGACTTCATCTCTTGACCAAGCCGATGTATTTTCAGCACCAATATCATCTAATAATAATAGTGGAACTTTCTTAATATAATTAAATTTTTCAGAGTAATCTGAGTTAAAAGAAGATTTTAGACTTCTTAAAAACTCTGGATAATAGATAAGGACACTTCTTATATCTTTCTTGGCCATTTCGTTAAATAAAGCGGCGATTAAGTATGTCTTACCACTCCCAAAAGAGCCATTTAGATATAATCCTTTTGGCTTATCTTTTTTATTATACTCATCTATAAACTCTTTGAAATACTTTATAATTGGCAATCTGTTTTTGTCATCTTTATAAATATCTTTAAAGTTTGCTTCTTTAATTTCTTTAGGCATGTCAAATAACTCTAGATTTTTTTGATATGCTAGAGTATCTTCTTCTTTTTCTTTTTTAGGACACATTTCATAAGAAAAAGTAATTATGTCTTTTTCTTTTAATGGTGTATACTTATAACCTTTCATATTATTTTTACAAGTAGCTAAACTTTTACAATTCTTACAATTATGGTATTCAACACTTGCTTCTTCAAGATTAGAAGTATATTTCATTAATGTTTCGTCTTTAATATCTAAAGTATTAACAAATGCCTTAAAGTCTTTATCTTTTAAAGCAGTAATAAAAGATTGTTGTAGTTTGGTATTATCTATTTCATAGAAATCTTCTATTTTCTTCATAATACCACCTCACTCCACTTTTATTTTACTAAAATAATTAAAAAAAGTCTATAAATTAGACTTAATTATACGTTTTAACTATTTGTTTGAAAAAAAGTTTTTATTCTTATCCCCTTTTTTAAAGGTATCAAGTAGCTCATTATAATTAACACTAGAGCTGGCTGCTAGATAATTTCCTTCTTTATCTACTATTACACTTATTCCTCCACGAATAGGATTCCAATAGTAAGTCAAGTTCTCATCTATTTTTTTACTATTCTTTATTATTTCTTCTTTAGGCATATTTAATAATTCACTTACATAGTCTATTGTTTCCATAATTATTATTCTCCTTATAATATAATTATATCATAGTTTGTCTGTTCTAAACATTTTTTCCAAATTGCTTACTAAATTCTATACTTGTTTCAATTCTATTGACAATCAATAACAATTAATGGGACTAGTATTTCATCATCTGTATATCCAGCATGTTGAGACTGTAAAATTTCACTTCCATTATACAATAATGTCTTATCAGTTTTACCTATAGCTAAATAATCACCTAAAGCATCTCTGAATATTTCATTTTCTATTCCATCACCGAACAATTTTGAATCAATTACATCATCCATTGAATACAAATCAAAATCATTACTAAAATACTTATTAAATAACTCTACAAATATATCTTTTTTATCTGGTTTAATAAAAAAGTTAATTGCTCTTGGTTCAAGTGATGTATTTCTAAATAAACATTCTTCAATATCAGGATAGTCTTTTATAAATATATTCTCTACATTATGATGTCCATGATCGGCTACTACAAATATTATTGTATCATTCAATTTACTGCTTAATTCTTCTACTCTTCTATTTATATCTTCAATTATTGCTTTTATTTCTGGTTTATCACAACCTATTTCGTGCATAGTATGATCTGGATCAGTATCATATGCATAAATATATTTCATTCCATCTTCATTACATTTATCTTCAATTATTTGATACAT
>CACXFY010000183.1 GCA_902767005.1 uncultured Erysipelotrichaceae bacterium | reverse complement strand
ACTAAAAAAACAAAGATTACAACAGGATCAAAAACTAATACTAAATTTTACACTAACAAAGGATACGCATTTTGTATCACACCACGTAGAAATGGACCAGAAGTAGGAGCATCATTAAGTTATAAAAAGGATATGAATGATGGTGGTCTATTATATTTATTGGAGAAGACAGGAACAAGTAATGAAGAATACTTAGCTACACAACTTGCTATATGGCAATATAACAGTCAATATATTCCAGATTATTTTGTTAGTAATCCAGGATATAGTGTTGTTAAGAAGTCAAAAGCTTTAGCTAGTGAAGCTGCTAGAAATCGTAATTATACTTCTAAACAACCAAGTTTAAGTATGAGTACTAATATTGGTAACTTATCATTAACAAGTGATGGTAGATATTATAAATCTGGTGTTATTACTGTTAATGCTAGTAACATTAAAAATAATGTAAAATACCAATTATTAAATGCACCTAGTGGAGCTAAGATAGAAACAAGTGGAACAAGTAATTATATAGTTATTCCAGTTGATAGTGTTAATAGTAAAGTTAGTGTTACTCTTAAGGCAACAGCAACTGGTACTTATAATACAATAGAGAGATATTCTACTGGTAATAGTGAACAACAAGAATTAATAGTATTAGTTAGAAATGAAAAAACAATTACTAAGAGTGTTACTTTAACAGCAGTGCCAGAAAAAAGATCTTGCGAAGTAGTTAATGGTACTTACTATGATGCTAATGGAAAAGTAACTGACTCTTCTACATTTGAATTAACTTGCAAGAAACATAGTTGTGAAATTATAGGTGATCATTATTTTGATAAAGAAGGTAGAGATACTGATCAAGCTAGTTATGAAGCTAGTTGTGTACATAAATGTATATACTATAATCATGAATATTATGATGAAAATGGAAAGATTACAGATAATGAAACTTTCGAATTAACTTGTAAAAAGCATTATTGTGAAAAAGTAGCTAATCAATATTTTGATAAGGCTGGAGAAATTACTACTTATGATAATTACGTTGTACAATGTGAAAAACATTATTGTGAGAATGTAAATGGTAATTATTTTGGTAGAGATGGTTTGGTAGTTAGTCAAGCTGATTATTTAAAACAATGTGTTCATATTTGTGAAATCTATGATAATCAATATTATGGTTCACAAGGACAATTAGTTACTGCTAGTGAATACAAGGCTCAATGTGAAGCACAAGTTGTACCTGTACCAAATACTGGAGTGGGTCCATTTGATGGTTTATTCTCAATTATGATTGGGGCTTCATTAATCGGTGGACTTGGTGGAACTATGTTTCAATTACAAAAAAAGAGAGGATAATATAAGAAGAATGATTTAATCATTCTTTTTTTTGTGTCTATATAGTAGTTATTATTGGACTTTTATGTTATACTTTTTTAAGAGGAGTGTTTATTTATGGCTAATGTTTATAAAAAGTTTATTAAGGATTTTAATGATATTAATGAGTATTATAATTATCTAGTTAATAAAACCAAGAAGAAAGAGTATGTAGGTATTACTAATGAATGGTTAATAGATAATTTTTATTTATTAGTAGAACATAAACAGGCTATAGTTTTAGATAGAAAAAAGATTAATAAAGGTTTAAAGAATATTAGTCATATTTATCCTGTACTTAAAGAAATAGTTATAAAACATAATTTTAATATTAGTTTTAAAATATTAGTAGAAGAAATAAAAAAATATCAAAAAGATAATGATACTTATTTTACTTATAGACAACTTAATTGTATTAAACCAGCTTTAATATTTATGTATACTGATAGATTGAATTCTTTATGTTTAAGTGAATATTCAAAATTGGTAGATAAAGAGAATATTACAGATATTATTAAGAGTAAAAATAAAGATACAATAGAGTTAAGTGATTTTATTGGTAGTGATTATATTTCTAGTAATGGAAATTATTATGTTTATGAATTAAATAGTCGTTTTAATGACTTAGGAGAGAGAAGTACTACTTTATTTAAAGGCTTAAATGAATTCTTAGAAGAAAGAGGTTTAAGTTTAAAAGAAATAATCAATAATGAACATCAAGAGAGAATGGAAAATGACTTATTAATTTCTAATATATTCAATGATTTAAAAGAATTCTTTGAATTTAGTAATGTTGATTTATATGAGAAGGTTTCTTGTACTGAAAAACTATTCTTAAAAGATGAATATTATGGGGATATGACTGATTCTTCTAAAGATTTATATCGTAAGAGATTGCTAAAACTTAGTAAGAGACATCATACTGATGAATTAAGTTACTTAGAAAGTATTATGAAAGATAGTGATCAACATGTAGGTTTTTCACTATTTAAAAGACGTAATAAAGGAGTTAGAGTTTTTCTTTATATAGCGACATTATTAATGGTTAGTGTTGTTATTAGTTTTATTATATCTAAATGGTTTATTAATCCTAGATGGTTAGGATTCATAATAATACTTATTCCAGTTAGTCAGTTATTTTTACAAATATATAATCAAATATTAATTAGAGTAGTGAGGGCATACGTACTTCCTAAATTAGACTTTACAAAAGGTATTCCTAATGATAGTCGTACTATGGTAGTTATTCCTACTATTGTGTCTAATAAAGATAAGATTAAAGAGATGTTTGATATTTTAGAAACATTCTATATTATTAATAAGAGTAATAATTTATACTTTACTTTATTAGGAGATGTAAGAGCTAGTTCTAAACAAATAGAAGATTACGATGAAGAGTTAGCTAATTATGGTAAAGAGTATGCTGAGAAACTAAATAAAAAATATAAGAAGGAATTATTCTATTATATTTATCGTAAAAGAGTTTGGAATGAGGGAGAAAATCAATTCCTTGGATATGAAAGAAAACGTGGTGCTTTAATTCATTTTAATAAAGTATTATTAGGTAAAAAGATAGATGAAGGTAAATACTTTAATATGAATACATTAAAGGATACTAATCTTGGTATTAAATATGTTATTACATTAGATACTGATACAAGATTAGTACTTAATACAGCTCTTAATTTAGTTGGTTGTATGGCCCATCCTTTAAATAGACCAGTACTTAATAAAGAAGGTACTAAAGTAATACGTGGATATGGTTTAATGCAACCGAGAGTAAGTGTTGATATAGAGGCTACTAATAAGAGTTTATATAGTCAAATATTTGCTGGTATAGGTGGTTTTGATACATATTCATCTATTGTTCCAAATGTGTATCAAGATAACTTTAGAGAAGGTAGCTTTGTAGGTAAAGGTATTTATGATTTGGAAGTATATGATAAAGTACTTGATGATACTTTACCTGAAAACTTAATTCTTTCTCATGACTTATTAGAAGGTAATTATATTAGATGTGGTTATGTTTCTGATATTGAATTAATTGATGATTTCCCATCTAAATTCTTAACTGATACTACTAGACAACATCGTTGGGCTAGAGGAGATGTACAAATTATTTCTTGGTTATTTCCAAAAGTTAGAAATTTCAAAAAAGAGAAAGTTAAGAATCCTATTAATTTATTGGGTAAGTATAAAATATTTGATAATATTGTACGTATGTTTTTACCATTTGGATTATTATTAATGTTATTATGTTCAACATTTATTAGTAAGAATCCATATATTTGGTATTTATTTGTAATATTAGAGATAGCTGTTCCAATATTATTCTTCTTATATGGTAAAAGATATAATACTAATAGAGAAAGACAAACTGTTTATTATAAGAATTTAGTATTTGGTAGTAAGAGTATATTATTTAGAAGTTATATAGTATTTGCTACTTTACCATATTATTCTAGGATGTATTTAGATGCATTCTTTAGAACTTTATATAGATTATTAATTAGTCATAAGAATTTACTTAATTGGATTACGGCAGAAGATGCTGAAAAGAGTATGAAGAATACTTTAGGTAATTATTGTCGTAATTTCTTACTTAATTTAGTACTTGGTGTAGTATTAATTGTAGTAGGTATTATAATATTTAATATTTATTCTATTGTTCTTGGTGTAGTATTTATTAGTGCTCCATTTGTAATGTATTTTGTAAGTAGAGATATTGATTTAAAGACACCTATTTTAAGAGAAAAGAAATTAGAAGATTTAAAAGAGATGGCTCATCGTACTTGGAAGTACTTTGCTGATAATTTAACTGAAGATAATAATTATTTAATTCCAGATAATTATCAAGAGAACAGAGAAGATAGAGCGGATCATAGAACTTCGCCAACAGCTATTGGTTTCTCTTTGACTAGTGTTGTTTCAGCATATGAGTTAGAATTTATTGACAAAGATGAAGCTATAGATTTATTAAGTAAGATTATTACTAGTGTAGATAGTTTAGAGAAATGGAATGGTCATTTATACAATTGGTATAATATTAGTACTAAAAAGGTGTTGCAGCCATTCTTTGTATCGACAGTAGACTCTGGTAATTTTGTTGCGAGTGTTGTAATTGCGAGAGAATTCTTAGATAGTGTTGAAGAAGAAAAATTAGTAAAACTATGCGATAAGATTATTAATAATACTAACTTTAAAAAGTTATATACTAATAAGAATGTATTTAGTATTGGTTATGATGGTGATGAAGGTAAGTTATCAATCTATAATTACAACAAGTTTGCTAGTGAATCTAGATTAACATCATATCTTGCGATTGCATTTTCTGATGTTCCTAGTAAGCATTGGTTTAGTTTAGATAAGAGTTTGACTTTATATAAGAAACAAAAAGGACTTATTTCTTGGAGTGGTACTAGTTTTGAATATTATATGCCACTTCTATATATGAAGAATTATCCTAATACATTACTTGATGAGAGTTATCATTTTGCTCATTTCTGTCAAAAAGAATATATTAATAGTGTTTCTCATAGATTACCTTGGGGTATTAGTGAAAGTGCTTATAATGAGTTAGATAATTCATTAAATTATAAGTATAAAGCTTTTGCAACTCCATATTTGAAAGCAAAAGAAGATATGGATAATAGAATAGTCCTTAGTCCATATTCATCTATTATGGCTTTAGAATTATTCCCAGAAGATGTATATGATAACTTAATTAAATTTAAAGATTTAGGATTATATTCTACTTATGGTTTCTATGAAGCATATGATTATGATAATAAAGGAGTAGTACTTTCTTATTTTGCTCACCATCAAGGAATGAGTTTAATGGGATTCGCTAACTACTTAAAACCAGAATGTGTTAAGAATTATTTCCATAGAAATGTTAATATTAAGACATTTGATATATTATTAAAAGAAAAAGTACAAGTTCAAACTAGTATTGATCTTAAGATGGCTAGTTATAAAAAGTATGATTATGATAAGGAAACTATTGAAAATGATATTAGATCATTTGGATATATTTCTTATTTACCAGAAGTATCAGTATTATCTAATAAGAAATATATGTTACTTATGAATGATAGAGGTAATAGTTTTTCTAGATATAGAACATTACAATTAAATAGATATCGTAAAGTTACTGAACAAGACTACGGTATATTTATGTTTATTAAGAACTTAAAGAATAATTATATTTGGAGTAATACTTATGCTCCTATGAATGTTAATCCTGATAAATATGATGTAGTATTTAGTGCTGATAAGATTAAGTATATTAGACGTGATCAAGATATTACTACTACTACAGAAATTGTAGTTAGTAATGCATATCATGCTGAGATTAGAAAAGTAACTTTTAAAAATGATAGCGATAGTGATAAGAAGTTAGAACTTACTACTTATACTGAACCAATTCTATCAGATAATATGGATGATGTTAGTCATAAAGTATTTAATAATTTATTTGTAAGCACAGAATTTGATAAAGAAAGTAATAGTTTAATTGCGAAGAGAAAAGGTAGAGGAGAATCTAATGTAAATAGTTATATGTTTACTAGATTATATATTCCAGATGAAGAAACAGTATTCTCTTATGAAACTGAAAGAGCTAGATTTATTGGTAGAAATCATGAATTAAATGAAGCTATTGCTTTAGATGGTGAGTTATCTGATTATGCTGGAGAAAATCTAGATCCAGTTATGTCTATTAGAAGTACTATTACTGTTCCAGCTAATAGTAGAAAGAGTGTTTATTTGATAGCTGGTTTTGGACGTAGTAGAGAACAAATAAAAGATATTATTCAGGCATATGATAGTACTGAAAAGATTAAGAAGGCTTATAGAATGGCTAACTTAATGAATGTTGTTAATGTCAAGAATATGAATTTAACTGGAAAAGAAATGCGTACTTATAATATTATGCTTAATTATTTATATCAGACTACTAAGATAAGTGTTAGTGAAGAGAGAAATACTTTACTTAGACGTAATGCTTTAGGTCAAACTGGTTTATGGAAGTTTGGAGTAAGTGGAGATAGACCAATTATATTAGTAGAAATAAGTGATATAAGTGATTTAGGATTTATTTATGAAATATTAAAAGCTTTTGAGTATTATAAGAATTCTTCCGTATTTGTAGATGTAGTTATTGTTAATAACGAGAATGAAGAGTATTCAAAAGTAATTAATAAAGTAATAGAAGAAGAAAAATATAGGATGTATACAGTTAATTCTTTCTATCATACACCAGGTGGTATATATGTAATAGATAGTAGTGATATTACTCATGAAGAGAAGAGTTTACTTGATATAGTACCAAGAATTAAGTTTATACTTGATAAGAGAATATCATTAGAAGAAGCTGTTGCTGATCTTCAAAATAATAATAGGATTAATGATTATCCAACTAGACAAAATGAAGATAATGTTAAGATGACTATTAAGGACAGAATTACTTGTGATAATGGATATGGTGGCTTTAAGAATCATGGTCGTGAGTATGTTATTTATAATAAAGATACGCCTATGCCTTGGAGTAATGTTATTGCGAATAAGAAGTTTGGTACTATAGTTACTAATAATGGTAATGGATTTACTTATGGATATAACTCTTCAGAATTTAAAATAACGTCATGGACTAATGAAATGATTGTTAATGATAAGAGTGAAGGATTTAAATTCAATGGAAGAGTGTTTGATCCAGAGAAATGTACACATGGATTTGGTTATTCTATATTAGAGAGTGAAACACATGAATTTGTACATGAAGTTACAGAGTTTGTTCCATTAGAGGATACAGCTAAAATATATTTAATGAAGATTAAGAATAAGCTTAAACAAGATATAGATGTTGATATTAATTTCTTCATTAATCCTACTTTTGGTAATTTTGAGGAAAAGACTTCTCGTCATATACTTACTGAGTTTATGGGTGATGATAATTACTTAAAGATGCGTAATGTATATAGTATTAATTATTCTGATTTAGTAGTATTTATGAGTAGTAGTTT
>CACXFY010000182.1 GCA_902767005.1 uncultured Erysipelotrichaceae bacterium | reverse complement strand
GTCGATGTAAAAAGAGCTAGTGAAAGTGTCGTAATTAATCCAAAGGACATGAAAAATATTGAAATAGCAGAAGAATATTCCAAGAAATTAAGAGCTTCTTACTACTTTATGGGTGCTTTACTTGGTAAATATAAAAAAGCTGCAATGTACTTTCCAGGAGGATGTTCAATAGGAGCAAGACCAATTGATCTACATTTAAAAGGATTTGAAGCTTTAGGAGCAACAGTAAAGAGTGAAAACAATAAGTATATTGTTGAAGCAAAAGAATTACATGGTGCCAATATTTATCTAGATATAGCATCAGTAGGAGCAACAATTAATATTATGTTAGCAGCAGTAAGAGCTAAAGGAAAAACAGTAATAGATAACGCTGCAAAAGAGCCAGAAATTGTTAATGTCGCAACCTTCCTAAATAATATGGGAGCAAAAATATCTGGAGCAGGGACATCTACTATTAAAATTGAAGGAGTAGATTACTTACATCAATGTTTCCATGAAGTAATACCAGATAGAATCGAAGCTGGAACTTATATTATTATTGGAGCACTATGTGGAAGTCCGCTAAAAGTAGATAATTTAATACCAGATCATTTAGATGCTCTATTATCTAAACTAGAAGAAATAGGAGTAGATTTAGAAATAGGAGCTGATTATGTAATTATAAATAAAAAAGATGTTTATAAATCAACTACAATAAAAACAGCAGTCTATCCAGGTTTCCCAACTGACTTGCAACAACCATTTACAGTATTACAAACACAATGTAATGGTAAATCAAAAACAGTAGAAACTATTTGGGAAAATAGATTTATGCATATACCATATTTAAATAAGTTAGGAGCCGATATAACTATAAAGAATCAAACAGCTACAGTAATGGGTCCAACTAAACTAAAAGGATCAGAAGTAGTTGCTACTGACTTACGAGCAGGAGCAGCCATGGTAGCCGCAGCATTAAAGGCTGATGGCAAAACAACTATTACAAATGTGGAACATATCTTACGTGGTTATGAATCAATTATTGAAAAATTAACTTCTGTAGGTGCTAAAATAACCCTAAAAGATGTATAAAACACTTGCAATATAAAGAAATTATTGTTATACTAATAACGCATTTGAATTACTATGACAAATATTTTGTCATGGCGGAAGGAGAGATAGTATGAAAAAAGATATACATCCAGAAGTAATGGACTGTACAGTAACATGTGCATGTGGTGAAACATTCACAGTAAAATCAACTAAACCTGAAATAAATGTAGAAGTTTGTTCAAAATGTCATCCTTTCTTTACAGGAAAACAATCAAGAGCAAGTCGTGCTGGTAGAGTTGATAAATTTAATAAAAAATATGGATTTGATCAAAAAGAAGCTGCTTAATAGTAGCTTTTTTTATTGTCTTATCTTATAATTAAATAGAAAAGAGGTAATAATATGAAAATAGGTATAGCTAGTGATCATCGTGGTTTTAAACTAAAAGAATTAATAAAAGAAAACTTAGATTATGACTTTATAGATTATGGAACTAATAGCGAAGAGTCTACTGATTACCCAATATATGCTTTTAAATTAGGAGAAGCCGTAGTAAATAAAGAAGTAGAATATGGTGTTGCTATATGTGGTTCTGGAATAGGTATATCTATTGCTTGTAATAAAGTAAAAGGAATTCGTTGTGCTAAAGTATCTAATACAGAAGAAGCAAAATATACAAGAAATGATAATAATTCAAATATAGTTGCTTTTGGAGAAAATACTCCATTAGAAGAAGCTCTAAATATAGTAAAGACATTTGTAGAAACTCCTTCATCAACAGAAGAAAAACATCAAAGAAGAGTAAATGAAATAATAGAATATGAGGACAATAATTAATGACACCTAAATTTATATTATATGTATTTGTTTCTGCATTAGTTGTATGGGCAATGGAATCAGTAAATATAAATGCTATCTTTAAAAAAAATAGAGTTTTACAAGCTAGAATATTTTATTTTCTCTTAGGTTTAGCCTTAATTTATTTAGTTACTAACTTCTTATACGACATTTTTTTATCAATAAAGTTAGTTTAAGAGAGAAATCTCTTTTTTTTTATAATAATTATGATAAAATAAATAATTGAAAGGACTGAAGCCCATGTTTTCAAAAGATATCGGAATAGATTTAGGAACTGCTAATGTATTAATATATATAAAAGGTAAAGGAATAGTATTAAATGAACCAAGTATTGTTGCTGTAGATACAGAAACAAAAAAAGTAATAGCTGTTGGAGAAGAAGCAAAAGAGATGCTTGGTAGAACTAGTGATAAAATAAAAGCTATCAAACCAATGAAAGATGGCGTAATAGCTGATTTTGAACTAACAGAAATAATGTTAAATACTTTTATTAAAAAGATTAAAGGAATGAATCTATTCAAAAGACCAAGAATATTAATATGCTGTCCTACTAATATAACACCTATAGAGAAAAATGCAATTATAGAAGCCGCAGAGCGTACAGGAGCAAGAAGAGTATTTATCGAAGAAGAACCAAAGGTAGCTGCTATAGGAGCTGGCTTAGAAATAGACAAACCATCTGGAAATATGGTATTAGATATTGGCGGAGGAACAACAGATATAGCTGTATTATCATTAAAGAATATTGTTTCATCTGAATCCATAAAAATAGCAGGTAATGCTATGGATAAAGATATAATAAAATATATAAAAGAAAAATATCGATTATTAATCGGAGAACAAACAGCTGAAGATATAAAAATAAACTTTACTAACGTCTTTAATCCAGATAAAAAGAAAAAATTAGAAGTAAAAGGCAGAAACTTAGAAACTGGATTACCAGACTCAATAGAAATAACACAAGAAGAAACAAAAGAAGCTTTATCAGATTCAATTAAAAGAATTATAAAAGCTACAACAAATGTTTTAGAAGAGACACCTCCAGAATTATCCGCAGATATTGTTGATAAAGGTATTATATTAACTGGAGGAGGAGCTAATTTAAATGGATTACAAGAATTACTAGAAGAAGAATTGAAAGTGCCTATACTTATGGCTGAAACTCCACTTACATGTGTTGCAGAAGGAACTGGAGTATTACTTAATAATAGAAAAGAATTAGAGGGAAACCAATAATGTCGGTTTTTCTTTTTATTTAAAATAATATTTGCTATAATTTATTTAGGAAGTGATATTATGAAATATCAAATGCTGGAAGCAAGTAAAATAGTATTAATTACTTTTATCTTTTCAGCAATTATAATGTTTTTAATGCGAATAGTAGCTGTTCACATAGGCGCAGTTGATGAACCAAGATCAACAGAAGGTAATAGACATATCCATAAAAAAATAACTCCTAAACTAGGAGGAGTTGGAATATTCTTAGGTTTCTTATTTGGATATATGCTCTTTGGAGAACAAAGTGTTAGAATGAATTCAATTTTAATAGGAAGTTTCGTAATAATATTAACAAGTATAGTAGATGACATTCATGAAATAAGAGCTTATCAAAAATTTATTGCTCAAATAGTAGCTGCTTCAATAATAGTCTTTTATGGTGGCATATTACTAAATAATATAACAGCTTTTGGCTTTTCATTCGATTTTGGAGTCTTAGCTTATCCATTAACAATACTATTTATAGTAGCTTGTTGTAATGTAATTAACTTAATAGATGGTCTAGATGGCTTAAGTGGGGGAATATGTTCTATATTCTTCGCAACGATTGCTATTATTGGTTTCTATCAAGGAAGAGCAGGAACACTAGTAATGTTATTAACATTAATAATGTTAGGATCTACACTAGGTTTCTTATTACACAATTTTAATCCAGCCAAGATATTTGCAGGAGATGCAGCAACTTTCATGGGCTTCATAATTGCTGTAATAACACTATTAGAATTTAAAGGACCAGCTTTAATTTCCTTCTTTGTCCCAATGACAATACTTGGAATACCAATTCTAGATACATTATTCGCAATAATAAGAAGACTATTAAAAGGAGAACCCCCATTCAAAGCAGACAAACAACATCTACATCATCAATTGCTTGGAATGAACTTCTCTCCTAGAACTACAGTATTAATAATATATTTAATAAACTTACTATTTGCTGCTGCATCAATCTTCTATACATTAAAAGACCAAGTAGTAGGACAAACAATATATATAATAATATTTATTCTAGTATTATGGTTTGTATTCCATACATCTATAATATCTGATAAGAGTCCAGAAATAACTCAATCAGTAAGTAGTCGAATAAAAAGAGTATTCAAAAAGAAAAAGTAAGATCTCTCTTACTTTTTTTATTCCCATAACAATATTATTATATCACACAATTTCCCATAATAAAATGCTTAATTTTAATATAGTAAAGTGATATACTAATTTTATAAAGGAGGGATAGTATGGAAATTATCATTCATGGTGACAAATTGAAGATTACTGATGCTATGAAAGAATATATTGATGAAAAATTAGCTAAATTAGATAAGTATTTAGAAAATAGTAGTAATACAAGAGCTAATGTCATAGTAAAAGTACAAGGTCATGAACAACGTGTGGAAATTACCATACCACTTAAAACATTTATTTTGAGGTCAGAAGAAACACAAGATGACTTCTATGCAGCTGTCGATAAAACAATCGATAAGCTAGAAAGGCAAATTAGAAAGAATAAGACAAGGTTAATGTCAAAACAGTCTAAACCAAGTTATGACTTTAACTTTGAAAGTATAAAAGCTTCCAAAGAAGATACTGATTCTAAGAAAATCATAAGAAGAAAACTCGTAGAAGTAAAACCTATGGACGAAGAAGAAGCTATTCTTCAAATGGAATTACTTGGACATGAATTCTATATGTTCAAAGATAGTGAAACAGATAAACCTGCAGTAGTTTATAAAAGAAAAGATGGAAATTATGGATTACTAGAAGCAGAATAGAATTAAAAGGAGTACACAAGTACTCTTTTTTTTGCTATAATATATTCGTTTCACTTTTTACTAAATATTTGGTAAAATATAATACTGAAGGAGATGATTAGATTGGGTTTTCTTAGAAAATTATTTGATCATGAGTATAAAGAATTAAAAAGATTTACAGTTCTTGCTGATAAAATAATAGAAAAAGATGAAGAATATTCAAAACTAACAGATACAGAATTACAAAATAAAACAGATGAATTTAAAGAAAGATTAGCTCAAGGAGAAACATTAGATGATATACTAATTGATGCTTTTGCGACTGCAAGAGAAGCATCTTACCGTGTAATTGGAGAAAAACATTTCTATGTCCAAATCCTTGGAGCATTAGCTATTCACTTTGGAAATATAGCTGAAATGAAAACTGGTGAAGGTAAAACATTAACTTCTGTACTTCCTGCTTATTTAAATGCCCTAGATGGTAAAGGCGTACATATTATTACAGTTAACGAATACCTAGCTGGCCGTGATGCTGAATGGATGGGTGGAATACATAGATTCTTAGGCTTAACTGTAGGAGTTAATACAAGAGACTTATCACCAAAAGAAAAACAAGAAGCTTATGCCTGTGATATCTTATATTCAACAAACAATGAAATAGGTTTTGACTACCTAAGAGATAACATGGTTGTAAGAAGCGAAGATAGAGTACAAAGACCTCTAAACTTTGCTATTATCGATGAGGTTGACTCAGTATTAATCGATGAAGCTAGAACACCATTAATTATTTCTGGTGGAGATATGCATAGTGCTAATTTCTATATTGATGCAGATAGATTTGCTAAAAGTCTAAAAGAAGATAAAGATTTTATTTATGATGAAAAAACAAAAAGTGTTAATTTAACTGAATCAGGTTCAGATAAAGCCGAAAAAACATTCCATATTGATAACCTATATAGTATAGATAATTCTTCACTTCTACACTATATTAATCAAGCTTTAAGAGCTAATTATTCAATGAAGAATGATGTTGATTATGTAGTACAAGAAGGAGAAGTAGTAATAGTAGATCAATTTACTGGACGTTTAATGAAAGGTAGAGCTTACTCTGATGGATTACATCAAGCAATAGAAGCAAAAGAAGGAGTAGAAATCAACCAAGAAACAAAGACACTTGCTACTATAACATTCCAAAATTTATTCAGAATGTATCAAAAATTATCTGGTATGACTGGTACTGCTAAAACAGAAGAAGAAGAATTTAGAAATATTTATAACATGTATGTTATAGAAATACCAACAAATAGACCAGTAATAAGAAAAGATGAACCAGATTTAGTATATGCTAATAAAGAAGCTAAATATAAAGCAATAGTAAACTTCGTAAAAGAAAGATATGAAAAAGGACAACCAGTATTAATAGGTACTATTGCTATTGAAACATCTGAATTAATTAGTAGTTTATTAAAACAAGCTAAAATACCACATCAAGTATTAAATGCTAAGAATCATGCTCGTGAAGCAGAAATAATTGCTAATATAGGACAACAAAAGTCCGTAACAATCGCAACAAACATGGCTGGTCGTGGTACCGATATTAAATTATCAGATGAGATTAAAGCACTAGGTGGATTATGCGTAGTAGGTACAGAAAGACATGAATCACG
>CACXFY010000181.1 GCA_902767005.1 uncultured Erysipelotrichaceae bacterium | reverse complement strand
ATCTGTTAATAAATTATCAAATACTTTATCTTCTTTTAATTTCTTTTTATAAGCTTTGTAGTCTTCTTTTTCTAATTCACATACTTTTATGATTAAGCTATTCGCAATAAAGCTTTTAAATGTATCACTACGTAAATTAGTTTTATTTATTTCACTTAGTAAGAATAAATAATGGTTATAAAAGTCAGCTACTTTCTTTTTAGTTTTTTCATAATCATTATTATTCATAATACTGCCTTGTCTTTGTAAATAGTTATAACCAATATAATTTAATGAGTTTACTGATCTTGATTTAATTATTACTAAAGGCATTAGACCAAAGTCTTCATGCATTGTACCTACTTTAAATTCAAAATTATTATTTAAATAGTATTCTCTTCTTATGATATAACTCCAAGCATTTTCAACAAAGTGATATCTAGATATTCTATCAAAAGCTTCTACTCCTTCAATACCTAAGAAACCAATTTCATTATAATCTATTGGTGGAGTATTATCTTCAAATACTTCTCTTATTTGAAATCTTATTAGATCTGGATTATTATCTAACATTTTAGAAACTTCTAATAATAAATCTGGCTCTATATAATCATCACTATCTAAGAAGAAAATATAATCTCCTGTAGCATACTTTACTCCAGTGTTTCTAGCAGCACTTAAACCAGCATTCTCTTGATTAATTATTTTTACTTGATAGTTTTTTACTATTTCCATAGAATTATCTTTTGTACCATCGTTAACAACAATTACCTCAACGTTACCATATGTTTGTGCAAAAACACTATCTAGACATCTTTTAATATAGTTTTCTACTCCATATACAGGAATTATAATACTAAAAGTTGGCATTAAATCACCCCATTAAATATTTTTTCTAAAGACAACATTCTTTCTCTTTGTATCTCTTCTAAATCATATTTAGTTTTTCTTTTATTCTTAGTTAATACTTCTTTTACGACATCAACCATTTCTTTTTCATCTTTTGGAATAATATAAGCATATTCTTCTATATTAATTCTATCATCAGATGTTTTAATAGTCGTTATAATAGGCTTTTCTAGAACAATTGCTTCTAGATATGTAACTGGGAAGCCTTCATAATCAGAAGTAAGTATTACATAATCACAAATATTAATATATGGATATGGATTAGATTTAGCTCCTAAGAATTTAACTCTTTTAGTAACATTCAATTCTTTAGCTTTTTCTTCATACATTACTCTGTCGTCTCCATCTCCTATTATCCATAATTCTATATCTTTTATTTCTTTAACTAGGTTAATGGCACGAGATAGTTTTTTAGATGAATCATCTAATCTTCCAACAAAAACAAATAATTTATGATTAGTTGGTTTTTCTTCTTCTATTAGTTCTTTACTTAAATAATTAATACGATTAATATCTATAAAGTTATTAAATACTTTAATTTTATTTCTTAGGTTTGGAAATAATTTTTCAAAAGAATGAGCAGCTTCATTAGATACAAATATTATCTTTCTATATTCTTCTACTTTTCTATTATTAAAGAAATCTATTACTTCTTCTTTTGTTTCATA
Source organism: uncultured Erysipelotrichaceae bacterium (assembly GCA_902767005.1). The sequence continues at coordinate 5,259 of CACXFY010000181.1, read as the reverse complement.
TAAATCACTATAGTTACTGTGAACATAGATAGAATTATTAGAACTTGATAGTTTAGCTATCTTATTAGAACTTAAGCTGTATGTTGTGTAGCAGCAACTAAAATCATAATTATAATAATTAATAATCATATAGTTAAATTTACGAATAAAGTTAATTAGTTTTCTAATAATACTTATTTTGAAATCACTTACTCTTAATTCTTTAATATTTACATTTTCATTTACTTTATCTAAATTTACTCCATACTTTCTTTCTAATACTAAAGTTACATTATATTTATCATAATTAATATAATTTAATAAGTTTACTTGAGCTGTTTCTATGCCACCCATACCTAAGTCTTTAGAAGCAAATAACAAATCTCTTTTCTTTCTTTTTGCTAAACTTAATAGGATTATTACTACTAATAAAGATACAGATGGTGCGGTAATAATATGACCAGTGAAGAAAGCTAGGAAAATTATCAATAGAAAACTTATATTGAGAATGTATCTATCATAATTTAGTTTCTTCTTTGGTAGAAGTATTCGATAAATAATAATTAAAGTTGGAATAAAGAATATTAAGAAACCAATTATTCCATGAGAATAATAAATATCAAAGTAGTCCATTTCTATTAACTTAGTAGGTTTATTATTATCTTTTAAATAACCAATACCAAATAGTTTTTGATATATATTAGCGTTTTTATATAGATAAGCTTTTTTACTTAAGAAAGTTAATCTTTGACTAAAGATGAAATGATCTACTAGTTTTTCATCTTCAAATACTTCAGTAATATTATCTAATTTTAAATAATTTAAATGGGTTTCGATATTCTTATAAAAATTAGTTTTAGGAATAATAATTATTAATAATGTTATCGCTACTACTAATCCTAAGAAAGAATAAAGAATTGGTTTATATCGTTTTTCTTTTAAGTTCTTATACCATAGATAAATAATAGTAAAGAATATCGTAATAAATAATGATAATAATGGTGTCTTAGTACCAATCATCAATATGACAACTAAGTATATTAATGTTAATAATGTTTTAATAATTGGACTTTTTAAATCTTTAAATATAATAAACATAATTGGTGTAAGAATAGATATAATACCACTTATTTCATTAGCTGAATTATAGAATCCTAAAGTACCGGCTTTAGTGATTTGATATGTCTTATATCCTACTCCAAAAAGGATTGGTAAAAAGATTAATATTATATATAAGAACATAGTAGTAAATAAGACCATTTTACTTATTTTAATATCATCTCTTAAAGGATAAAGAGATATTAACAATATTGGAAAATAAAATGTTTTTATTAAGTTTTGAATATTAGGAAGTAATGAAGTATCTTTATAAAGGATAAAACCTAAAGTATATAGTATAAAATAAATCAGTATTAGAATATATGGTAAGAGTACTTTTTTCTTATAGACAAACAAAGTAATATACATGATGAATAATAAGAATAATATCTTTATTATGATACCAAATGTAAAATTAATATTTAAAACATGAAGACATAATCCAGTAAGTAAATCAATAATTGGTAATAATAAAATAAAAATACTAATTATTATACTTAAATTTTTCTTAAGATAATTTTTCATTTTCTTTCCTCTTCTCTATTCTTATTATAATATTTTAGTCTTTTCTTCACAAGAGTAAAATTATGTACACACTTTACATAAATAAGTGTCTATTCATTTATCTTTTACACTATTTATAATATAATTATTATAGTATTGGAGGTTGTAATATGGCTAATACAAAGAAGAATACTAATAAAAAAAGTACTAGAAAGACAAGTACTAAAAAGAAGGAAAAAACTGAGGAAATAATTAAAGATATAGAAGAAAAAGATGTTAAACATAAAGAATATGACGAAAATGAAAAGACAGAGACTATGGAAATGAAAATGGAAGAAGATAATGTAAAAGAAGATTCTCATGAGATAAATAATGTTATTAGTAATGAGATAAATAATCATAAACCTAGTAATAGAGTTCATATTGAGAAGTATAAACATCCTTTTGCTGATATGTTTTTAGTGTTAGTATTAATTGGTTGTATTGCTTACTTTTTTGTTAATATTGCTTGTAAACCTATAGCTAGTTTTACTGGTATTATTAATATATTATTAATTACATTATTCTCTATTATATTTGTTGGTATTGGATTAAGTATTAATAAGAAAAGTAAGAGTTCAATTGTATTATGTGGATTAATACTACTTGCTTTCTTTATGGTAAATACTTTAGATATGTTAAATATAGTGAAAGTTACTAGTGTTACTAGAGTTGAGAACTTTACTGGAAGAAGTTTAGTGGATGTAGTTAAATGGGCAGAATTAAATAATGTAGAATTAGATCAAGAATATGAATATAGTGATATGGTAGATGACTATAGAATAATTAGTCAAAGTGTAAAAGCAGGGACTAAAGTAGATGGTATTAAGACTATTACTGTTGCGGTATCTGAAGGGCCAAATCCAAGTAAAGAAATAATTATACCAAGTATGATTGGTTGGGATAGTGAAAGAGTTATTAACTTTGTTCATGATAATTATTTAAGTAATGTAGAAGTAGAATTTGTATTATCAGAAAAACAAGAAGATACTGTAATAGAACAAAATATAACTGGTAATGCTAAAAGAAATGATAATATTAAATTAACTTTCTCTATTGGTGAAGAATATAATGATAGTGAAATTAAACTAATAGATTTTACTAATAAAAGTAAATTTGAAGTAGATTTATATATGAAAAAGAATAGACTTAATTATAATACTGTTTATGACTTTTCTAATAAGATAAAAAGAGATTATGCTTTTAAACAAAGTCTTGATGCAGGTACTATGATAAGTCCTAATAACGAAGAAGCAATTACTATTACATTAAGTAAAGGTAAAAAAGTAAAAGTACCTAATCTTACTAAAATGAGTATGACAGAAATAACTAATTGGGTAATTAAGAATAGATTGAAAGTAGAATTTAATGATAAGTATGACGATAGTGTTAAAGAAAATGATGTTATAAGTGCTGATAAGAGTGCTGGTGATATTATTGAACAAGGTACTGTTATTAAAGTAGTTATATCTAAAGGTAGTTTAAAGATGCCTAAGTTTAAATCATTTAATGATTTTAGAGATTGGGCTGATAAATATGGCATTAGATATGAAATAAAAAATGAATTTAGTAGTAGTGTTAAAGATGGTGAAGTAATCAGTTATTCTTATAAAACTGGTGAAGTTATTAAAAATGATGATACTATTATCGTTACATTAAGTAGTGGAGAAAAAGTAACTATGCCTAAAGTAGTAGGTTTAACTAAGAGTCAAGCTACTTCTAGATTAAATGATAATAATATTAATTATAGTTTTGTATACTCACCAAGTGATGAGAAGAAAGATATAGTTATTAATCAATCTATTAGAGCTGGAAGTGAAATTAGTAAAAATACTACTGTTACAGTAACATTGAGTAATGGAAAAAAAGCTACTCAAGAAAGACAAAGTAATAGTAATAATAAACCAAATAGTAATAGTAATAATAGTAGTAATAACAATAATAATGGCGGTGGTAATACTACTCCATCATGTGTTAAAAAGACTTGTACAGTTCCAGGAACAATAAAGTCACAAGTATTAAATGATCCAAGTTATAATAAAACAGTTAATTGGATTAATAATTGGGCTAGTTCTTGTAGTGGATTAAAGTATACTATTAGAGCCATTAGTGGGGATACACCTGGTTTCCCACATGGTATATATGCATATATGCAAGTAGAAACTTGTGGACAAACTTATGTATTTGAAGTAGAAAAATAAAAACTGCCTTTTGGCAGTTTTTTTATTTAATTTCGATTTGTTTTTTCTCTGGTACAGTTTCTTCTTCTTTTTTAGGAATATCTATTTTTAAAATACCATCAGTAAATTCAGCAGAAATTTCTTCTTCTTTTATATCTTCTCCTACATAGAAACTTCTTGTACATTCTCCATAGTATCTTTCTTTATGTAGATAATTAGATTCTTCATCATCTTTTTTCTCTTCTACTTTTGCTGAAATTCTTAAATATCCCTCTTCTAATTCAATATTAATGTTTTCTTTTTTATAACCTGGTAGATCTACTTCTAATTGATACTTATCCTTTAATTCTTTAATATCAGTCTTCATTAAAGTAGGCATCTTCTTATCAAAGAAATCATCTCTAAATAGATCATCGAATAAACTGTAGTTTTTTCTTGGCATTAACATCATAATATCAACTTCCTTTCATAACTGTGTTATCTTTTGGTAGCACATATTTATTAATACCGTAGTTCTTTTTTACTACAATTTAATATTAACACTAAAATTAGCACTTGTCAAGGCCAAGTGCTAATTTTTTAAATATTTATTGTAAATTCATTGTTTTCTTTATTAACTGTTCCAGATATTGTTTCACAGTTAAATACTTTGTGTAGTATGTCTTCTAATTCTTTTTTAGCCTCTTCTACTCTTTCTTCATTAATACCTATAAAACCATCTATTGGGAAGAATACAAAGCTAGTGTTTTCATCTATTTTACCTTCATTAGATTGTCTCCAAGCCCAACGTCTAGTTCTTACTTGATTTCCTACGGCATATACTACTTCATTTTCTTCTATCTTCTCTTCTTCTTCAGTACCCATTGTTATGAAGTGATCTCCTTCTTTAGAATATCTTAATTCAGTATCTTCACTACTTAAACCTAAATTATGAGTACCCATTGGTAGTGTATACTTTAAGCTTATGGCATTGTTTAAATCTACTAATGGATTAATATGAGGTAGTCCTTTACCTTTAGATATTCTATTAAACATTGCTTCTACTGAGCATTGGAATTTATTAGGATTAATACCTAGTTTTTCAAATGCTTCTCGATATGGAATAATATCTTTTTCTTCTTTTACTTTTTTATCTAAGAATCTAGATTCAGCTAATTTAATAGATTCATCTAACATTTTATCTATTTCTTTATACTCTTTAGAATTATCTATTCCTTTAGCGACAACAACACCTACAACTAAATTATCTAATTTATCAAATATTTCTTTTTGTATTATAAATTTCATATTACTCTCCTTCTCTATTATATTTATACTAAATACAATAGGCAGAACAAGTAACTAAATTACTTATAAATCTCTCATAAATAGTATAACCAAGTAAGATTATACCTATGATGATTATTAATAATATACTAGTCATACTACTCCTCCTTAATTTGTAATATTATATCTTATT
>CACXFY010000180.1 GCA_902767005.1 uncultured Erysipelotrichaceae bacterium | reverse complement strand
TACCTTAAATTCTCCACCTACTGGATTATAGTGGAATAATGGGAAGTAACCTGAAGCTGTTGCTTCTTTTTCTTCATTAATAGAATTCTTCATTCCTTTAATAATTCCTTGAGCAATACATGGAGCATAAGCAATTATAATACTTGGTCCATCATACGCCTCGGCTTCTTTCATTACTTTAATAGCTTGTTGTGGATTAGCTCCTAATGATATTGTTCCCACATATACATGTGGATAAGTTAAAGCAATCTTTGCTAAATCTTTCTTAGCTGTTTCTTTTCCACCTGCTGCAAACTTAGCAACTGCTCCTGTTCTAGTAGACTTAGAAGCTTGTCCACCAGTATTAGAATAAACTTCTGTATCTAATACTAATATATTTATATTTTCTTTATTAGCAAGGACATGATCTATTCCATTATAACCAATATCATATGCCCAACCATCTCCACCTATCATCCATACTGATTTAGGCATTACAAATTCTTTTAAATCTAATAATCTTTCAATCTTAGTTTCATCTATTACTTCTAATAATGCTTTAGCATTTTCTTCATTACTATCTTCTACATAATTCTTATAAATATCTTTTTCACTCTTCTTAACAGAACTCATATTATTATTAATTAATGTCTTAATTTGATTCTTCATTGCATTATCTGCAACTCTCATACCAAATCCAAATTCTGCATTATCTTCAAATAATGAGTTAGCCCAAGGTATTGTATATGGCATTGAAGGAGTACTTGCTCCATAAATAGATGAACATCCAGTAGCATTAGCAACTATCATTCTATCTCCAAATAATTGTGTTAATAATTTGATATAAGGAGTTTCTCCACATCCTGCACATGCTCCACTAAATTCAAATTTAGGTCTTACAAACTGACTACCTTTAATTGTATTAGTTGGCATAACATTTTTCTTTTCACTAACTTCTTCAAATAGATATTTACCTTCTTCATCTTTTTTATCTTGTAATAGTTCTTCTTTAGCTTTCATAACTATTGCTTTTGCTCCAGCTTTTCCTGGACATACTTCACTACATAATCCACATCCAGTACAATCTGCTAAAGAAACACCTATTGTAAATTTCAAATCTTGATCTTTGATATTAGCATCTACTAAATTTCTTGTAACTGACTCTGGAGCATCTAATACTTCTTTTTCATTTAATAAGAAGGGTCTAATTACTCCATGAGGACATACTAAACTACATAAGTTACAATTTAAACAATTTCCACTGCAATAACTTGGTGCCATATCACTATTATTTCTCTTATCTAATTTAGATGTACCAGCTTCAAATTGTCCATTTGCCATCTTAACAAAACTACTTACTGGAAGACTATCTCCATCCATACTATCTATTACTTCAAATAGACTCTTTTTCTTTTCAATAGTCTTATCAAAATCAACATAAGGTACTTTTAAAGGTACTAAACATTCTAATGAAGAATCAATTGCTTTAATATTCTTCTCTACTATATTTCCACCTTTATTAGCAAACTTAGTAGTTAAATTTTCTTTAATCTTACCTATTGCAAAATCAAAATCTAATATCTTACCTAATTTAAATATAATTGTCTCCATTATAGTACTAATCTTTCCAGGTAATTCACATTCTCTAGCAATTATATTAGCATCTACAATAAACATCTTTATATTTCTATCTTTTAATATATTTTTATCATTATTAGTCATCATAGCTAATACTTCATCTTGACTCTTGCTTGTATTAAGAACAAATACACCTTTATTCTTAATCTTTTCTAACATTTTAAGTCTTGATAAATATGAATCTTTAGTACAAACTACTAAACTAGCTTCTTCTACATAATATGTTGAAGTAATTGGCTTTTTACCAAATCTTAAATGAGATATAGTAACTCCACCACTCTTTTTAGAGTCATATTGGAAATATCCTTGAACAAATGCATTTGTATATGAACCTGTAATTTTCATAATATCTTTAGACGCAGATACCATTCCATCACTACCAAATCCATATATTAAGAATTCCATATTTTCATTTGGTAATTTAAATTTATCATCATATGGAATACTTAATTTAGTAAGATCATCATTAATTCCTAATGTGAAATTACTATGCATATCTCTAGTATCCATATAATCTAGTAAACCTTTTATCATAGCT
>CACXFY010000179.1 GCA_902767005.1 uncultured Erysipelotrichaceae bacterium | reverse complement strand
TATATTCATAGTATCTTGCTTCTCGTGCAAATTCATCTACTATTATGTAATCATATTTTGGTTTTTCTTCATTTACTAATTGATATAGCACTTTATTATGCATAATAGCTTTTATTTTATTCATATTAAGTTCTTTAGTATACTTTTCATTATATTCCTTATTACTCAATATAACACTTCTATATTTAATCTTCTTAGCTATCTCTGGAGCAATCTTCATTATCTTTGAATCATCTATTTTTTTAGAGTCACCAACTCCAAGTTTTTCTAAGAAAGGAATATCTTCTTTAGGTACATAACAAGCTGTAACTACAATAGGACCAAAGTAATCTCCAGTACCAACTTCATCAGATCCAACAGCACTACAATTATAGTATTTTGCATCAGCTTTTTTCATTTCTTCTTGTTTTTCTTTAGTGTTTTCTAGTGCTACTCCCCACATGGCGGCATCAACATCAGCAGAAGTTCCTTGAAACATACATTTACCAGATTCATATAAAGTAATAACAGTATCTTCTTCTTGAGCTTGAAATACTACATATGGAATTACTTTATCTCTTTTTTTATCTTTATAATATTCAATCATTTTTTCTTTTATTTCATCGTTTACTTTTATTACTACATTCATGGTAACACCTCAATCTAATTATAGCATATTTTTCTTAAATAGTTTATAATGAATAATAGGAGTGATAATATGAATGTATTTAGTATTGGAATAATTCTAGTCTTATTAATGTTTGGAATAGTAGGCGCTAAAAATGGAATAATAAAAGAGACTGCTTCTCTAATAGGAGTAATAATAACATTTGTCTTAGCCTTTATCTTAAAAACCCCTGTAGGTAACTTTCTATGTCGTATATTACCACCAATTAGTTTTGGTTCTAATCTAGATGGAATATCTGCACTTAGTATATTAACTTATCATTTAATAGCATTCCTAATTATGTTTATAATAATATTATTAATAGTAGGCTTATTTATGAAAATAAGTAAATTTATTCAAAAGATAGTAAATATGACAATAGTATTAATAATACCATCTAAAATAGGGGGATTTATAGTAGGATTAATCTCAGGATATTTAATTCTATTTGTAGTATTAATTAATTTAAATATGTTTATGCAAAATGCCGATATCTTCACTGATAGTAAAGTAGCAAATTATATAATTAATGATACTCCAGTTTTATCATCTGCTTGTAGTAACTATCGAAATACTGTTTCTAATATATATAAATTAGGAAATGATATTGCTAACGAGAAAATATCTAATGTTGAAGCTAATGCTATTGCTATAGATGAAATGTTAAAGAATAATATTGTTAAAAAAGAATTGATTATTGATTTAGTAAGAGCTAATAAAATTAATAATTCAGTTTATCTTCAAAAAGTTTTAAATAAATATTAAAAGCCTGTAAAAAGGCTTTTTTTATTTTTATTTTTCTTGTAAAAGAAGACTCTTTCAAGTATAATAGAGGAGTATTGTGGAGAAGGAGGAATTTAAATGCACAAATATGTATACCTTTTTAAAGAAGGAAACGCTGATATGCGCGAACTTTTAGGAGGAAAAGGTGCAAACTTAGCTGAAATGACACATATAGGTTTACCTGTACCTCAAGGATTTACAATTTCTACAGAGGCTTGTACAAAGTATTATGAAGATGGACGTGAAATAAATAAAGACATCCAAAAACAAATCAATGAAGCAATTGTAAAAATGGAAGAAATTACTGGAAAGAAATTTGGAGATAAAGAAAATCCATTGTTAGTATCAGTAAGATCTGGAGCTAGAGCATCTATGCCTGGTATGATGGATACAATCCTTAACTTAGGTTTAAATGAAGATGTTGTAGAAACATTAGCAGAAAAGAGTAAAAACCCAAGATGGGCTTGGGATTGCTATAGAAGATTCATTCAAATGTATTCTGACGTAGTAATGGAAGTTGGAAAGAAATACTTTGAAGAATTAATAGATAAGATGAAAGAGAAGAAGGGTGTTACTCAAGACGTTGAATTAGATGCTGATGATTTAAAAGAATTAGCCAAAGAATTCAAAGCAGAGTATAAGAAGAAAATCAAGAAAGATTTCCCAACTGATCCAAAGGAACAATTAATGGGAGCTGTTAAAGCTGTATTCCGTTCATGGGATAATCCAAGAGCAAACGTTTATAGAAGAGATAATGATATCCCTTATTCATGGGGAACTGCTGTAAATGTTCAAGCAATGGCTTTTGGTAATATGGGAGATGACTGTGGTACTGGAGTTGCTTTCACAAGAGATCCAGCAACAGGAGAAAAAGGTTTATTTGGAGAATTCTTAACTAATGCTCAAGGTGAAGACGTTGTAGCAGGAGTTCGTACTCCAATGAAGAT